>JACDGQ010000544.1 GCA_013821615.1 Planctomycetota bacterium | reverse complement strand
GTGCACAGCGGCGTCGGCGCGAGGTCCTCTGCGCAGGTCCAGTCGAAGTGAAGGCAGGCGCGCACCACCGGCACCGTGCCGGTGACCAGGGTGCGGTGCGGCCGGTCGGGCGGGATGATGATGAAGGTTCCGGCGGGGCAGTGCAGGCGCTGGTCGTCGATGGTCAGCTCCATCTCCCCGGCCTGCACCACGACGAGTTCGTGGTCGTAAAGCCGACGCCACGACTCGACCGTGCCGGGCGGCCACGTGCCACGCCAGGCGAAGGTGAGGCGGGGCGCGGTGCGGGCCAGCCAGCTGCTCATTCCGGCATCGTGGCTGGAATCAAGAAAATCCAAGTCGGATCAGAATCATCGGCTTGCAAGCGCCTGACTGAGATGGATAGAATGGCGCCATGATCTCCACTTCATCCTGGTACTTCCGGACCCGCAGCGCCCATTCTGCCATCAAATTCGCCTGGGTCCTGCTCGTCGCCCTGCTGGCTGGCTCGGCCCCCGCCGCGGTCACTCCGCTGTTCGATGGCGCGAGCCTGGCCGGCTGGGAGGGCGATGGCGCCGTGTGGCGGGTGCGGGACGGCGCCATCGTCGGCGGCTCCTTGGATGGCAATCCGCACAACGCCTTCCTCGCCAGCCGCGCCAGCTGGCGCAATTTCGTCCTGCGCCTGGAATACCGCCTGGTCGGCAGCACTGGCTTCGTGAACAGTGGGGTGCAGTTGCGCAGCCAGCGCCTGGCCGCGCCGGATTACGAGATGTCCGGCTTCCAAGCGGACATCGGCGCGGGCTATTCGGGCTGCCTCTACGACGAGTCGCGCCGCAAGCGCGTGCTCGCCACCGCGCCCAAGGAGGTGGTCGCCGCCGCCGAGCACCCAGGTGAGTGGAACCAGTACGAGATGCGCTGCGAGGGCGCGCGCATCCGCATCCTGCTCAACGGCCGACAGACCGTCGACTACGTCGAGCGCGAGCCCGGCATCGCCCTGGATGGCCACATCGCCCTGCAGATCCACGGCGACAGCAAGGCCGAGGTCGCCTTCCGCGCCATCACCATCGAGGACCTGCCAGCGGACCTGGTGCCGTCGCCCGCCGAGATCCTCGGGCGCTTCGCCGACCAGCCGGCGCCGACGGCGCCGGCCGAACCGGTGACCTGGCACAATGGCCATTTCGTCCTCGCCCCCGGCGAGACCGTGGTCTTCGCCGGCCAGGAGAACCTGGTCCGCGCCCAGCGCGACGGCGCACTCGAGGCCCGGCTGGCCTGCGCCTGCGCCGCGGCCCGGCCGCGCTTCCGCTTCATGGCGTGGGAGGGCGACACCGTCTACGAACAGTGGCGCGACCTGAATTTCGGCGCCTGGAGCGGCCAGCTCGAGGCGGTCGGCGCGGGCGTGGTGGTCGCGCAGTTCGGCCAGCTCGAAGCGTTCGACGGCACCGCCCGCCTGCCCGCCTTCACCGCGGCCTACCACCACCTGCTCGACCAGTTCGCCGGTCGCGCGCGGCTGGTGCTGGTCACGCCGATGCCGTTCGAAGGTCCGGCCGGACCGCACCTGCCCGACCTGCGCGCGCGCAATGGCGACGTCGCGGCCTATGCCGCGGCGGTGCGTGCCATCGCTGGCCAGCGCGGCGCGCTGTTCGTCGACCTGATGGCGCCGCTCGGACAGCGCCCGGCGGACGCGCCACGACTCACCGACGATGGCTACCACCTCAATGGCGCGGGTCTGGACGAGGTGGCGCGGCTGATCGCCGCTCAGCTCGGCCTCGCGCCATCTCCGGCCGCCGATGATCCCGCCCTGCGCGCCGCGCTGGTCGACAAGAACCGCCTGTTCGCCGATTGCTGGCGCCCCGCCAACTGGTCCTTCGTCTACGGTGATCGCGTGCAGTGGCCTTTCGCGAAGCCCGCCGCCGATCAGCCGGCGCTGCGCACCGCTTTCGAGCAGCTCCGGCCGCTGGTCGCCGAGCGCGATGCGCGCATCCAGGCCCTCGTCGCGGGCGATGCGCCCGCGGCGGAGACCGTTCCTCCGCCGCCAGTGACGAGCGCGCCGGAAGCCCCGTTCCCGACGCCCGAGGAGGAGCGCGCGGCCATGACCGTCGCCACTGGCTTCACCATGACCCTGGTGGCCAGCGAGCGCGATGGCGTGATCAAGCCGACGCAGATCGCCTGGGACGAGCGCGGTCGCCTGTACATCGCCTGCTCGCCCACCTATCCGCACGTGCGGCCGGGCGCGCGACCCGCCGACTTCATCCTCGCCTGCGACGGCGCGGCGGTCGGTGGTACGCTGCGTGCCTGGCGCTACGCCGAAGGCCTCACCATGGTCGAAGGCCTGGAGCCCGGCGACGGCGGCCTCTACGTCTGCGATTTCGACCAGCTCGTGCACCTCAGCGACCGCGACGGCGATGGCCGTGCCGATCAGCGCCGCGTGCTGCTGTCCGGTTTCGGCATCGGCGACACCCACCAGCTGATCAACTCGCTGACCCATGGTCCCGACGGCAGCCTGTGGTTCACCCAGGGCCTGCACGCCTTCTCGCGCGTCGAGACGCCGTGGGGCGTGGAGCGCCTCGACCAGGCCGGGGTGTGGCGGCTGCGCCCGCGCAGTCTGCGCCTGGAGGGTTATTTCAACGGCGCCAAGGCCGGCGCCAACTGCTGGGGCGTGGCCTTCGACGACCACGACCAGCCATTCCACAAGTCCGGCGACCGCCCCGAGGGCTATTGGTCGACGCCCGGGCTGGTGCACCTGGCCCATCCCGACGACTACCATCCGGTCGGAGCGCTGTTCCGCTCCCCGGCCAAGACCACCTCGCTCGACTTCATCGGCACCGCGGCGCTGCCCGAGGATCTGCAGGGCTGCGCGGTGCTCGCGGGCTTCTTCGCCAGCACCATCGACCTGCACCGGCTGCGCGACGACGGCGCGGGCTTCGCATCGCAGGAGCTGCCCAAGCTGGTGACGTCCGCGACCAAGGTCTTCCGCCCGGTCGACGTCAGCATGGGCCCCGATGGCGCGATCTACGTCGCCGATTGGTGCAACCCCGTCATCGGGCATTACCAGGCGAGCTACGCGGATGCGCAGCGCGATCACGGCCACGGCCGCATCTGGCGCATCGCCGCCAACGGCCGCGCCGCGCCGCCGCGCCCGGCCCTCACCGACGCGACGCC
>JACDGQ010000024.1 GCA_013821615.1 Planctomycetota bacterium | reverse complement strand
GGCGAGACCCAGCCGTGGCGCGAGCGGCGTCGCGCGGGCCATGAGCGCGCGCTGCGCGAGGCCGGTTGTGCGCCGCCGCCGGTGGCGTGGGTGCGCTGGCGGCACCACCTGGATGACTTCGATGATCTCGTACTCACCATCGCCGGTCACCTCGCGCCGTACCTGCTCGGCCCGGAATCGCCGAGTGCGGTGCTGGCGCTGACCGACGGCCACGTGCCGGCGATCTGCGCGGCACTGCGGCGCTGCGGGCGCGAACCGGGCGTCGACGTGCAGGTGGTCGGCTACGACGCCTACTGGCACGAGGTCCCGCAACGCGCGCGCTGCGCGGTGCCGCCAGCGGCAAGCGTCGACAAGGACAATGCCGCGCTCGGCGCAGCGATGGCCGCGCTGCTCGAGGAGCGCATCGCCGGCCGCCTGCCGGCCGCGCCCCAGCTGCGCATGATCGCACCCCGACTCATCACCACCTGATCCGAGGTCCCCATGCCCCTGCACCATCCGCCGCATCCGCTCCGCCATGCGCTGCTCGTGCTGTCCGCGCTCACCCTCGTGGGCGCAGCGGCGGCGGCGGAGGTCGACGTCGCCACGGCGCCGCACCTCGCCGAGCGCACATACTGGTTCGGCAATTCCTTCGCGGGCGGCAAGGGTGGGGAGGCGCGCTGGATGATGCAGGGCGTCGATGACCTCGCCGTGGCGGGCGACCGCGTCTATCCCATCGTCGGCTGGGACGAGCGCGGCGGCGAGACCAACGTCTACAGCACCGACGGTTCGCACATCGCCACCCCTGAGGGCTGGCACAGCTGGGGCTGGCGCGGCGGCGCGGCGGTCGCGGTCGACGACACCTACGTCTACTATGCGCTGGGCCATGATCCCGGGGACGGCGGTGGCGAGGATTTTTCCGGCATCGCGCGTTACACCCGCGCGGGGAAGCCGGCGCCCTTCACGGGCGGCAAGTCCGGTCATCGCCTCGCGGTCAACGGCCACCACACGCAGATCCCCTCCGGCGTCGCGGTGCAAGGCGGCGAGCTGTTCGTCGCCGATCCGGCGGCCGGACGCATCGTGGTCTACGCCACCGCCGACCTGCACCAGGTGCGCGAGTTCCCCTGCGCCCACGCCGGTCGGATCGCGATCGACGCCACTCCGGACCACGCGCTGTGGGTCATCGATGGCGAGGCGCACGCGGTGCGGCGCCTCGGTCGGGACGGTCGCGACCTGGGCACGCGCATCGCCGATTGCCTGCACCCGGTGGCGCTGGCGGTGACCCCGGAAGGCGACCTGCTGGTCGCGGATGGCGACCCGACGCGCCAGCGCATCCAACGCTACCGCGTGCCGTCGGGCGAGCGCATCGCTGCTGCGGACTTCGGCGGTCCCATCTACCTGGGCGCGAAGCCCGGCGCGGTTCTGCCTGGGCGCTTCTATCGCATCACCGGCCTGGCCTGCGGAGCGGATGGCAGCCTCTACGTCGGCTGCTGGGATTACGGCGGCAAGATCTGGAAGTTCGACGCGCAGCGCCGGCTGGTCTGGGTGCGCCAGGGCAGCGAGTTCGTGAGCTGCGGCGACGCTGATCCGGGCGCGGACGGCAACGTCTACTCCAGCGGCCACCGCTACGCCATCGACTATACCAAGCCGCCGGGCGCGGGCTGGAGCGACGCGGCGATCACCCTCGATCCGCTGCGCTGGCCCGACGACCCGCGCCTGCGCGTCGACGCTTTCCTGGCGATGCGCGTGCTGCGCATCGGCGGCACCAAGGTGCTGTTCGGCAAGCCGCAAATGGACGCGGCGATCTACGCGTGGCGCTTCGCCGGCGAGATCGCGGTGCCGGCGGCGATGTACGCGCCGGACGGCGTGCGTGACCAGGCGGGTAAGGCGATCTGGCCGCCCAACCATCCGCAGGGACCATTCCTGTGGGTCGATCGCAACGGCGATGGGCTGATGCAAGCCGAGGAGTACGTCGCCGCGCCCGCGGGCAGCCAGGCCGTGCGCCTCGACGAGCGCGGCGATATCGTGGTCAACACCGGAAGCTGGGATGCGGGCAAGGGCGCCATCACCATCATCCCGTGCACGGGAGTCGACCATGCCGGCGTGCCGCAATGGGACGTGGCCAAGGCGCGCAGCACGCCCATCCCCACGGCGGGCGGGCTGCGCCAGCTCTCGAAGCTGAATTACGATCCGGTCGGTGATCGCATGTACATCGGCGCGTGGACCGACGCGCATCCCTTCCCGGGCGGCGGTTGGGAGCAGATGTCCTGCGGCGCCGAGCTGCTGCGCTTCGACCACTGGTCGAGCGCGCCGCAGCTGGCGTGGCGCAGCGTGCTGCTGCCCAGCGAGGGCATGGTGGCGAACTGCACGTCGCCCAAGGCCTGGAGCTTCGAGGAGGACTACGCTTTCGTCGCTTCCACCTGGCAGTTCGCGGCCATCGCGGTCGACGTCTACCGGCTCGCCGACGGCAAGCGCGTCGGCCGCCTGCTGCCCACGGCCGACGTCGGCTGCACCACCGGGTGGTTGGACATGAATGATGGCGTGCAGACGCACAAGCGGGCGGATGGGACGTATCTCATCTTCGCAGAGGAGGTGTGGATGGCGAAGGGGCTGTTCTGGCAGTGGAAGCCGGGGGAGCGGTGAGGGAGTGCGGAGTGCGGAGTGCGGAGTGCGGAGTGCGGAGTGCGGAGTGCGGAGTGCGGAGTGCGGAGTGCGGAGTGCGGAGTGCGGAGTGCGGAGTGACGGGCCTTCGCGCGACCGCGTTGACACCGTTCTTCCTCGCGCCATGAGTCTCGAGTCTCGCGCTTAGCGTCTCACGTCGCGCCATCGGGAAGACCGCGGCCGTGGCGCATCCCGACTCGACAGGCGGCGGAAGCCGGCTAACCAGGATCCTCCGCGGCGGCGATCCCCACCGCTCGACCTGGAGCGATGCATGCCGCGCGGTCGGACCCTCATCCTCACCGCGCTCGCCGTCACCGCCTTTGCCGGGAATTCCCTGCTCTGCCGGCTGGCGCTGCGCGACGGGCACTGCGATCCAGCGGGCTTCACCGTGCTGCGCCTGGTCAGCGGCGCGCTCATGCTGTGGCTGTTGCTGCGCCGGCGCGGCGCGCCGACGACCCCGGCCGGCAGCTGGCTGTCGGGGCTCGCACTGTTCGCCTACGCCGCCGGGTTCTCATTCGCGTACGTCAACCTGCCGGCCGGCAGCGGCGCCCTGCTGCTGTTCGGTGCGGTGCAGGCGACGATGATCGGCTACGGTCTCGCGCGCGGCGAGCGCTTGCGCGTCCTGCAGGTGCTCGGCCTGCTGCTGGCGCTCACCGGTCTGGTGCTGCTGTTCCTGCCCGGTCTCGCCGCGCCGCCCGTGGCGAGCGCGTGCATGATGGTGATGGCGGGCGCCGCCTGGGGCGTCTACTCGATCCGCGGTCGCAGCGCCGGCGATCCGGCGGCGACGACGGCCGGCAACTTCCACCGCGCCGTGCCCTTCGCCGTGGCGCTTGCCGCCGGACTGCTGCCATCGCTGGCCATGGACGCCACCGGGGCACTGCTCGCGGTGGCTTCCGGCGCGCTGACCTCGGGGATCGGCTACGTCATCTGGTACCGCGCCATCGCGGGGCTGAAGGTCACCCAGGCGGCTACCGCGCAGCTCGGCGTGCCGGTGCTGACGGCGCTGGGCGGCGTGGCCTTCCTCGGCGAGCCGTTTACGTCAAACCTGCTAATCGCGACGGGGCTGATCCTGGGCGGCGTCGCGCTGGTCATCGGAGGCCGGCGCGTGACCGACTGAGGCGTGCGCGGCATGTCATCGTCGGGCGAGTTCTCGACAGTTCGGGGTCACAGCCGTCACTGTGGAGTCATAACCAGTTGAGAAATCTTGTCTTAGCAGAGGTCTGGGGGTCGTTCGCGCGCTCCTCACATGTCCTGACTGCAGCCACCGCTCAGGGTGGGGTCATTTGTGTGCCACCGCCACGGTCGACGCCGGCTTCGACCAGCCCGGAGTTTTGCTCCAGATCATTTTGCAGGCTATACTTGCATACAGCACGCCACATGTCCTACCCGACCGTCCATAGCCATTGCGATTTCTCTACGGCGTCCGTTGACGCCGGGGTCATGCGCCGGCCTGGGGGGCGATGCTGGGGGTTGCTCCTGGTGCTGCTGGTCCTGGGCGCCTGCAACGTGCTCCCCGCCGCCACCGTCACGTGGAGCGGTGCCGGCGGTGACGACAACTGGAGTACTGCGGCCAATTGGGGCGGCACCGCGCCGGTCGCCGGCGACGACCTGGTCTTCGCGGGCACCACGCGAGCGACGCCGAACAACAATCTCACCGCCGCCACGAGCTTCGCGAGCATCACCTTCAGCGCCGGCGCGACCGCCTTCACCATCGGTGGCAACTCCATCACTTTGGCCGGCAACCTGACCAACAGCAGCTCTGCGGCCCAAGTCATCAATCTCGCCGTGATCCTCAGCGGCGCGCCGGTGATCTCGTGCGCCAGCAATCCACTCACCCTCGGCGGCATCGTGAGCGGCTCGGGCAGCCTGACCGTGAGCGGCGCCAGCACCGTCCTGACGCTGTCGGTCAACAACACCTATGCCGGTGGCACGACCATCAGCCTGGGCGCGGTGAATGCCGGGGGCACAGGGCTCGGCACCGGGTTGGTGACGGTCGCCGCCGGAGCCACTCTGACCGCGACCGGCGGCACCGGCGTCACCAGCCGTTACTTCAACGTCACGCCGACCAACAGCGGCAACGTCAACCCGAACTTCGCCGCGCTCACCACCCTGCAGACGCATCTCAATGGTCAGACATTGGCCGTGCTCACCAACGCCTCGACGCTGAATTTCGGAACCACCGGCAGCAATTTCCCGTCACCGTACAATAGCAGCGCGACCAACTTCGAGGCCTATTACAGCGCCAAACTGACCATCGCCTCCACCGCGACGTACACGTTCAACACCAGCTCCGACGACGGGTCGATGCTGTTCGTCGATGGCACCGTGGTGGTGGGCAACAACTTCTTCCAGAGCGTCGTCACCCGGACCGGCTCCATAAGCCTGACCGCCGGTGTCCACGATCTGGTGGTCGCCTTCTACCAGGGCACCAGCGGCTACGGCATGAACGCCCAGATCAGCGGCGCTGGCAATGTGACCATGGTCGACCTGTCCACGGCCAACGCCGCGCTCGCCCCCACCCATCTCGAGGTCGCCTCGCTTGCCGGCGCGGGCAGCGTGGTGCTGACGAACGGCGATCTCGTGGTCGGCCGCGACAACACCAGCACGACCTTCAGCGGCGTCATCTCCGGCAGCAATGGCGTGACCAAGCTGGGCACCGGGACGCTGACCCTGACCGGCACCAACACCCTGACGGGAACGTCCCGGGTCACCGCGGGCACCCTGCAGATCGGTGCCGGGGGCACGGTCGGGACAATCGGTTCCGGAGCGGTGATCAACAATGGCACGTTGACCTTCGCGCGCTCGGACGCGGTCACTGCGTCGAACGTCATCAGCGGCATCGGCACCGTGGTGGTGAATGGCAGCGGCACGCTGACGATGAACGGCACCAGTACCTACACCGGAGCCACCACCGTCAGCCAAGGTACGCTGCAGGCGAGTGGCTGCGCGCTGGGCACCGGTGCGGTCACCGTCGCGGCGGGTGCGATCCTGGCGGTGACCGGGGCCAACGGACTGGCTGGACGCTACTTCAACGTCACGGCGACGAGCAGCAACTTCGCGTCGCTGCCTGCGCTCCAGACGCACCTTTCAGGCCAGACCCTGGCCCTAGCCAAAGTCGCGACGACCATGAATTTCGGCAGCACCGGCACCAGCTTCCCCGCGCCGTACAACAGCGGCACACCGGTCTTCGAAGCGATCTACAGTGGCAGATTGACCATTGGCACCGCCGGAACCTACACCTTCAACACGGGCAGCGACGATGGGTCGATGCTGTTCGTGGATGGGGCGGTGGTGGTGAATAACAACTTCAGCCAGAGTTTCACTACCCGAACCGCATCCGTAGCACTGACCAGTGGAGCGCACGATCTCGCGGTGGCCTTCTACAACGGCGCGGGAAATTACGGAATGAACGCACAGATCAGCGGTGCGGGTAATACCATCATGGTCGATATCTCGACCGCGAACGCCACGCTGACCCCCGATCTGATCATCGGCTCGCTGGCCGGCGCGGGTACGGTGCAGCTGACCGATGGCAACCTGATCAGCGGCTTCAACGGCACCAGCACGACCTTCAGCGGCACCATCAGCGGCGCCTGCGGCTTGGTCAAACGCGGGTCGGGAACGCTCACCTTCAGCGGCACGGGCACCTATACCGGCACGACCACGGCGGCTGGAGGAACGTTCAAGCTCGCCAGCGGCTCGGGCCTCGGCAACACCGCTATCACGGTATGCAGTGCCGCCACCTTCGCACCCAACCCCGGTTCCGGAACCATCGCCGTCGGGACCACCGGGGCCGGCACCGCGGGGGCATCACTGACCATGGTCGCGGGCGCGATCGTCACCATGGTCGACAGCGCAGTTGGCACCTGCAACCTGCAGCAGAACACCAGTTTCGCCACGACCCCGCTGACGATCAGCGGCGACACCATGAACTTCGACATCAGCAGCGCCGGCACCGACACGCTGGCGGCGACGCTGGGCGCGACCACGAGCGGGACCAACTCCATCGGCATGACCACGGTCGGCGCGAACCTGACCATCGGCGGGAGCTATCCGCTCATCACCGCCACCAGCGGACTGGCGGGTGCGACCTGGCAGTTCACGGGTGGCGGGACGACGCTGCGCGTGGTGACCGGCAGCATCGGCTACATCCTGGTCCTCTCCAGCAGCGCCACCGCGGTCACGGTGACGGTGGGCGACAGCATCGACATCTGGAACGGCACCGCGAGCAGCGACTGGAACACCGCCTCGAACTGGAGCCTGGGCACGGTGCCGACCGGCAACAACGATGTGCAGATCGGCAATGGTAGCGGCCCCTTCCAGGCCACCCCGTCAGTGACCGCCGCCGGTGGCATCTGCCAGAGCCTCACCTTCACCGGCAGCGCCGCCGCGGTCGGCGCCGGTAGCGGCACGCTGACCATCGGTAGCGGTGGTCTGACCGCCAGCGTCGCCGGCAGCAGCATCGCCTGCCCGGTCGCGCTCGGTGCGACCCAGACCTGGACCTCGACCGTGAATGCCGTGGTGGTGAGCGGGGTGGTCAGCGGCGCCTTCGCGCTGACCAAGGCGGGCACCGGCACCGTGACGCTGTCCGGCGCAAATACCTGTTCCGCTGGCGTGACGCTGTCGGCGGGCACGCTGAACATCAACAACGCCGCCGCTCTCGGCGCGGCGGCAAGCACCTTCACCATCGCCAACGGCACCACGATCGACAACACCTCGGGCGGGGCGATCACCATCGCGGCGAACAACCCCATGGCCTGGAGCGGCGACTTCACCTTCACCGGCAGCAATGCGCTGAACCTGGGCACCGGTGCCACCGCGCTGGGAACAGCGGTGCGCCAGGTGACCGTATCGGCATCGACTCTGACCGTCGGCGGCGTGGTCAGCGGCACCGGCGGAGTGAACAAGACCGGCAGCGGCACCCTGGCGCTCAACGGCGCGGACACCTTCACCGGCGGCATGACGCTGACCGCGGGCACGCTCGCCATCGGCAATGCGGCGGCCCTGGGCGCCGCGGCCAGCACCTTCACCATCGCCGGCGGGACCGTGGACAACACGTCCGGCGGCGCGCTCACCATCGCCAACAACAACCCGCAATCGTGGAGCGGCGACTTCACCTTCACCGGCACGAACGCGCTGAACCTCGGCACCGGGGCCGTGGCCCTGGGCGCGGGCACGCGCCAGGCCACGGTGGCGGCGTCGACCCTGACCGTCGGTGGCATCATCAGCGGTACGGGCGCGGTGACCAAGCTCGGTGGCGGAACGCTGACCCTGAACGGCGCCAACACCTACAGCGGCGGCCTGACCGTGAGCGCCGGCACGCTCAACATCGGCAATGCCGCGGCGCTCGGCGCGACCGCCAGCACCTTCACCATCGCCGGCGGCACGACCATCGACAACAGTTCGGGCGGCGCGCTGAGCATCGCCAACAAGAATCCGGAATCCTGGACCGGCGACTTCACGTTCACCGGCACGAATGCCCTGAATCTGGGCGGCGGCGCGGTGGCGCTCGGCGCGGCGACGCGCCAGGTGACGGTGTCCGCTTCGACCCTGACCGTCGGGGGGATGATCGGCGGCATCGGCGGGCTGACCAAGGCCGGCAGCGGCATCCTGGCGCTGTCCGCACTGAGCACCTATACGGGCGCATCCACCATCCTCGCGGGAACGGTCTCGCTGGTGCGGACCTCGGTCACCGGGTTCGGCACCACCGGCACCGGCTGGACGCTGAACGGCGGCGCGACGGTGGCCAGCGACGTGCTGACCCTGACCAGCAACGCCAGCAACCAGGCGCGCAGCGCCTTCTTCAACACCAAGGTCGCGGAGGCGGGCTTCACCGCCACCTTCCAGTACCAGGCCAGCGGTAACAAGACGGCCGATGGCGCCGCGTTCATCCTGCAGAACAGCGCGGTGACGTCGTTGGGCGCGTCCGGAGGGCAGTTGGGCTATTCCGGCATCACCCCGAGCGTCGCACTCGCCTTCAATCTTTTCGCCAGCAACACCACCGGCACCAGGTACTTCACCAACGGCACGGTCACGACCCCTTACACGACCAACTCCCCGGTCGTCCTCACCAGCGGCGACCCGATCGCGGTGACGCTGACCTACGACGGCACCGCCAACCTGGTCGAGACCCTCACCGACCTGACCACCACCAGCACCTTCAGCACCACGCTCGCGGCGGGAACCATCGCGACCACCCTCACCAGTGCCAACGCCTTCGTCGGCTTCTCGGGCGGCACCGGCGGGTCGACGGCGACGCAGACCATCAGTAACTTCATCTATACCTCCGGTGGCGCCTTGCCGGCGGCGACGGCGCTGACGATCGCCAGCGGCGCCACGCTGGATCTCGGCGGCTGTCCCCAGACCGTCGCCTCACTCGCCGACAGCGGTGGCAGCGGCAGCGTGACCAACAGCGGCAGCGTGGATGCAACGCTGACCGTCAGTGGCACCGCTTCGACGAGCTTCAGCGGCGTCATCAGCGACGGCGGCACCAACAAGAGTGGTCTGACCAAGAGCGGCAGCGGCACCCTGACATTGTCGGGGACGCATACCTACACTGGCGCCACCACCGTCAGCGGTGGCACGCTGCTGGTGAGCGGCGCCACCGCAGCGGGCAGCGCAGTGACGGCGAGTGCTGGTGGGACCCTGGCGGGGACGGGCACGGTGGCCGGCACGGTGACCATGGGCGCGACCGGCACGCTCGCGCCGGGCACCGGCGGGACGACCATCGGCACGCTGACCACGGGCACGCTGAGCGGCAACGCCACGTCGATCTTCAGCATCGACCTCGACGGGGCCGGTCCCACCTGCGATCGCGCCACCACCGCCGGCACGGTGGCCTGCGCCGGCACCCTGACCGTCGCCAGCGCCGGCAATGCGGCGCTGGGCAGGGTCTACACCATCCTCAGCGCGGGCACGGTCACCGGCACCTTCAGCGGCCTGGTGAACGGCGCGATGACCACCCAGCAGGGCCGCACCTTCCAGATCGCCTACACCGGCACCGCCGTGACCCTGACCGACGTGGCGCGGCCGACCACGCGCGTCTGGGACGGCGGCGGGGGCGACAACAACTGGACGACCGCGGCCAACTGGGACTTCGACCTGGCGCCCGTCGCGGGCGAGGACCTGCAGTTCGCCGGATCGACGCGGACGTCGCCCAACAACGACTTCGCCTCGGCGACCAGTTTCGCCAGCATCACCTTCAACTCCGCGGGCAGCGCCTTTACCGTGGCGGGCAACGCCATGACCCTGGCCGGCCCGGTCACCAACAGCAGCGCGAACACCCAGACCATCAATCTCGCCCTGGCCATCGCCGCGGTCCGCACGATCAATTGCAGCGGCGCCAACATGGCATTCGGCGGCGTGGTGAGCGGGGCGGGTGGCGTGGCCAAGAGCGGCGCGAACTCGCTGACCCTGAACGGCACGAGCACCTACAGCGGCGGCACGGCGATCAATGCGGGCACGATCGTCGCACCCGTGGCCGCGTCGCTGGGCAGCGGCGGCGGCGTCAGCGTGGCCGGAACGCTGAATCTCACAGGCGGCGGCAACACCAGCTACACCGGACTCAACACCCTGAGCGGGGCGGGGACGGTGAACGTCACCGTGGGAACCGGTACGAATACGGTCCTGGTTCCCGCCGCCAGCGACTGGAGCGCCTTCACCGGCATCATGAACGTCGGCGTCGGTGCGGCGGCCGGCGCTGGCAAGTTCATCCCCTCGCAGCCGCTGGCCAGCAGCGCCACCATCAATGTGCTGGCGAACGCCACGGTGTACCTCAACTCGGCGATCACCCAGCCGTGCACGGTGGTTCTCAACGGCGGCGACACCGGCGAGTCCCTTGGACAGCTTCGCCTGGAGTCCAACGCGACGTGGTCGGGAGCGGTGATCCTGGCGGGTGCGGTCACCGGAACCGGCGACGCGACGATCGGCAGCAACAGCGGCACCGGTACCATCAGCGGGACGATTTCGGAGACCGGCGGGGCGAAGAGTCTCAGCAAGGCAGGCACCGGTATCATCACATTGGCAGGTACCGGGTCGTACTCCGGCACCACCCTGGTCAGTGCTGGTACCCTGCAGGACGGCGCGGCTGGGGTCATTCCCGACGGCAGCGCGGTGACGGTGTCGTCGGGCGCGACCTGGAACCTGAACAATTTCGACGAGACGGTTGGCTCGCTGGCCGGAGCGGGTGCGGTGGGCATGGGCAGCGGCAATCTCACGCTCGGCGGCGACAACACCTCAACGGCCTATTCGGGTGTGGTGAGCGGGACCGGCAACATAACCAAAACCGGCAGCGGGACGTACACCATCAGCGGGACCGCGACCATGACCGGTAAATACCTGGTGAGCGCTGGCCTGATCAGCGCAAGCAATGGTGTCAACTTCCGGCCGGCTCCCGGCGCGTACATCCCGGATGCCATCACCTTGTCCGGTGGCGGGCTGATCTATACGTTGACGACGACGCCGAACAGCAATCGCGGCATCACCATTGGCGCCGGGGGGGGCTCGATCTCGGCGCTGGCCGGCACCACTTTGACGCTGCAGATGCCGCTTCCTGGCGCGGGCAACCTGATCATCAACTCGGCTTCGGCCGGGACCGTACAGCTCAGCGCCGCGAATTCTTATGCCGGGACCACGACGGTGAGCGGTGGGATCCTGCAGAACACCATCGCGGGAGTGATCCCCGATGGCAGCGCGATGACGGTCGCCGTTGGTGCGCTCTACGACCTCAACAACTTTTCAGAGACCATCGGTTCGCTGGCCGGATCTGGGAACGTCACCCTGGGCAGCGCGACGCTGACCTGCGGTGGCGACAACACCGACACCACGCTCTCGGGTGTGATCAGCGGCACCGGCGGGTTGACCAAGACCGGCAATGGGACCCTGACCCTGGCCGGCACGGTGGCCAACACCGCCTCCGGGACCACCTCCGTCGCCAATGGCACCCTGATCCTGCAGAAGACCGCTGGCGTCAACGCAATCGCGGGCAACGTCAGTATCGGCGATACCTTCGGCTCGGATGTCTTGCGCCTGGGCGCGAATGACCAGATCGCGGACAGCGCGGTCATCACCTTCATCTCGGGGCTGGCCAACAATAGTGCGAAGCTGGAACTCAACGGTTACGTGGAGACGGTTGCCGGCATCCAGAGTTCCAGCGCCGACCAGGCGGCAGTGATCCAGAACACCGAGAACGGCGGCGCCGCGGGCCCGACCGATCCGGCGGTGCTGACCATCTCCAATACGGTCGATTGCGCCTATGATGGCCTGATCCGTAATGGCAACGGCGGCAGCGGCAGCATGGCGTTGGGCAAGGCGGGTAGTGGGACGCTGACCCTGCGCTGCGGCTTCAGCGCCCATGACCTGCTCTTCACCGGCGGCGTCACCATTTCGGCCGGCAAGCTGGTGCTCGACAACCTGACCGCCCTCAGCAGCGCGATCATCGACTCCAGCGCCGCGGCCGATGCGCTTACTTTCATCCAGAGTAGCCGTGACCAGACGTACGCGGCCGCGCTCAGCGGCAGTGGCGCAGTGACCAAGACCGGCGCCAGTACCCTGACCCTGTCCGGTACCGATGCTGCGACCGGGGCGATGACGGTGGGCGGAGGGACCCTGCTGGTCACCGGCTCGACCTCTGCCGGCAGCGCGGTGACGGTAGCGAGCGGCGCCTCCCTGGGCGGCACCGGAACGGTGGCCGGGACGGTGGCCTTGGCCGCGGGATCAACCCTGGCACCTGGCCTGGGCGGCACGGCGATCGGCACGCTGACCACCGGCTCCGTCACGTGCAACGCCACCTCGACGTTTGCCGTCGACCTGGACGGCACGACGCCGACGAATGACCGCGAGAATACCGCCGGCACGGTGGCCTGCGCCGGGACGCTGACGGTCGCAAGCAACGCCAACGCCGCGGTCGGCAAGGTCTACACCATCGTCTCGGCGGGCACGGTCAGCGGCACGTTCAGCGGCCTGGCCACCAATACGGTCTTCGCCCAGGCCGGCCGGTTGTTCCGCATCGCTTATACCTCGACCGCCGTGACCCTGACCGATTGCGCGCCGGTTCTGAGCGCGCGGCAGACGTTGGATGCCGATGGCAATGGGCACCTCGATCGCATCCGCCTGACCTTCGACCTGGCGCTGAACGACGACACCAGCGCGCTGACCGTGACGGTGGCGGGATACACGGTGACCGGCTTCAGCACCGGCGCGGTGGCCAACGACAATCAGATCGACGTGCTGGTGACGGAGCTGGGTGCCGGCGACACCGGCGCGACGCCCGCCGTGCGCATCACCGCTAATACCTCCCTCAAACACGCGCTGGGTTCGGGCGTGGTGCAAATCGAGGGCTCGGCGACCGCGGCTACCGACACCGCCGCACCGGTGCTGCTATCCACTGCGTGGACCGACGGCGGGACCGGCGGCGTCAGCGCTGGCGACACCGTGACCCTGACCTTCTCGGAGAGTGTGACCGCCACGGCAATGACGGTGGCGGACCTGGGCCTGCCGGTGACCAGCGATTCCCTGTCGACGACCACCATCGCCAATCAGACCAGCGCCACCATCACCATGAGCCTGGCGGGCAGCCCACGGCTGACGCCGGGCGGCACCTACAGCGCGGCCGCGACCGGCGCAGGCAAGCCGAGCGGGGTGTTCATCGCCTCGGGCGCGCATCTGCAGGACGCGGTCGGCCTCGCCCCCGCTGCCGGCAACGCCGCCAGCGCGCGCGACCTCGGCCCTGGGACCAGCACGGTGGCGATCTCATGGGCGACCGGCAGCGATCCGCGCACCTGGGCGCTGGGCACGCTGACCGTGGGCACCATCGCCAACTCCATCGCCAGCGGCATCGATCTGACGGTGCAGGATACCGGCGACTGCAACGTTGACCTGAGCATCGCCAGCGCGGCGACGGCGCCGTCCAATTGGGGACCTGCGGCCAGCGCCGGAGCGAACGCCTATCTCATGAAGGCGGGCACCAGCGCGGCGGCCACCGGCGCACCCACCAACCCGGCGTCCTATGCCTTGACGTTGACCACTACCGCCCAGGCGCTCACCAGCGGGTTGCTGAGCGGCGCGACCTCCGCCTACGCGCTCTACTTCCAGGCACCGACGACCATCACCAGCGGCGGCTCCGCCACTCAGCAGACCATCGTCATCTCCATCACCGCTGCGCTCGCGCCGTGAAGTCGTCGTCGCCTCGACGGGGATGCGCGATAACTGGATGGCAGAGGAAGTGCGGAGACGCGCAGAACGGCAGAGGACGGACGTGGAGTGGTGAAGCGATGTGTTCCGTGCGAAAGACGTCGTCGCGGCACGAGCGTTAGGCCACGCGTGCGGTCGCAGCGACGCCCCCTGCTCTTCCTGGTGGTTCTGAGCGCCTCCTCGTCGATCGTTCCGTAGTGCCGCTATCTACCGGTCAGGGCGCGCTCACGGAACCGGTCTGCCATCCGCTCGCGGCAAGCATGGGCGCGATCTCGGGATTGCTCATGAATATGCGCCAGCACAGGCCGCTGCGCTGGTTCTCGATCATCGGCACGATCGGCCCCTGATCGATGGCCAGGTAGCCCGGCGCGTACCAGCCGCGCGTGAGGTTGAAGGCGTCGCGGAAACCAAGGTCGCCCCAGATGTCCTTGCCGTAGACGTGGTAGAGGTGCTTCAGCGCGGCGAGCGATTCGCGCGGCGTGAAGGGCATGGCGCTCAGGCACGCGGTAGGAGCGATGGTGCCATCATCGTTGCCGATCGCGCCGACGTGGTAGCCGTCGGGACCGGTGCTCGCGGTCAGGCCCCAGAGCAGCGCCGAATATCCGGCATGCCCGTGCGGATTCCGCACGCTGTAGTCCCGTTGCATCAGGCTGATGGCGCGGCTGTTCTCGGCGTAGTCGCAGAACGCATCGCGCTTGCCGCGCGGATCGAAGGCGACGAAGGAGTACTGCGTCATGAACAGCGCCCCGCCTCCCGGTGGCCCGATCCAGCGGTCGCCTTCCGGGCGCGCGGCGCCGTCGTAGCCCTGCCCGATCGCCCAGCCTTCGCGGTAGCACGCGGCCGGGATGGGATGCGTGGGCGAGGCCATGGCCAGCAGGTAGGCGATCATCGCCTCGTTGTACCCGGTGATGGGCAGACCCATCTCCCAGCCGTAATGCGGTGACCAGTGCCAGGAGAGGCGCTTCCCGCCGTCCTGCTTGAGATACCAGTCCCACTCCACCTCGCGCCACATGGCCGTGATGCGCCGGCGGATCTCGTCCTCGATGGGATCCGCCGCAGCGAAGTAGCGGCGCACCGCCAGCATGCCCTGCATGAGCAGCGCGGTCTCGACGAGGTCGCCGCCGTCGTCATGCGGCGTGAACGGGCGCAC
>JACDGQ010000023.1 GCA_013821615.1 Planctomycetota bacterium | reverse complement strand
CACGCGACGTCCGCGACCAGCCAGGCCCCGGGCACGACGCCCGCAACCGCGACCACCACGGCGGCTAGCGGCACCCCGGTTGCGATCACCCCGCCGCCCGCGCCAAGTGGCACGCCCGCGCCCGCAACTTCCGACAAACCAGCCGACGAGAAGCTCGAACCGGGCCTGACCTTCGGCGTCACCAGCGCCGCCGGCGGCGCGACCGATTTGCGCAGCGCGCGCCTGGCCGCGCTCTACGTCCCCGATCAGGAGTCGGCCTCGCCATTCGTCGCGCCCGGCCCCTTCACCGCGACCTGGGAGGGCTACATCTCCAAGGACATCTGGGAGAAGACCACCTTCTCGGCCGAGGGCAGCGGTGCGCTCACCCTTACCCTCAACGACAAGGCCGTGTTGACCTGCCCGGGTCCCGACCTGGCCGGCCCGACCGGCACCATCAAGGTCGACAAGGGCAGGACACGCGTGCGCATCACCTACACCGCGCCGGCCACCGGCGTGGCGCGCGCACGCCTGTTCTGGGAGACCCGCGACATCCCGCGCGAGCCGGTCCCGCCCACGGTCTTCGTGCACAACGTCGCCGACAAGCCGTTCAAGGCCGCGCTCAAGCAGCACCATGGCCTCGCCCAGCTCGGCGCGCTGCGTTGCACGAAGTGCCACCAGAGCGACGCCAGCGCCGCGGCCGGCGGCCTGCCCGAGCTGGCCACCGACGCGCCTGACCTGCGCGAGGCTGGCGGCCAGTTCAACGTCGCGTGGATGGCGCGCTGGATCGCTGACCCGCAGGCGCTGCGCCCGGGCGCAGCCATGCCCCGGCTGCTGCACGGCGCCGACGCGCCGCAGGCCGCGGCCGACATCGCCGCGTTTCTTGCCACCCTTGGCAAGGCCGCAGATTTCGCAGCCGGCGACGAGCAGCGCATCGCCGGCGGCTACATCTTCACCAAGCTCGGCTGCGTGGCGTGCCACGCGCCCGCGGGCGACACGCCCGCGCACATCTCGCTCGCCGGGGTGAAGGCCAAATGGCAGCCGGCCGCGCTCGCCGAGTTCCTCAAGCAGCCGAACAAGCACTACGCGTGGATCCGCATGCCGAACTTCGGCTTCACCGACGACGAGGCGAAGCAGCTCGCCGCCTTCGTGCTGTCCCGCGCCGATCAGGATGCGGGCAAGGATGCGAAGGTCCTGGCCGGCGACGCCGCGCGTGGCAAGGCGCTGGTCGCAAGCTCCGGCTGCGCGGGCTGCCACCAGCTTGGCGAGGGCTTCGCTGCGCCGGCCGCGCCCAAGCTCGCGGAACTCATGGGCAAGACCGCGGCCGGCTGCCTGGCCACCGGCGGCGACGACGCCGCGCGCGGCAAGGCGCCGGAGTTCACCCTCAGCGGCCCCGACATCTCCGGCCTGCGCGCCATCCTCGCCACCGACCTCGCCGCGCTCAAGCGGCGCTGCCTGCCCGAGTTCGCCGAGCGCCGCTTCGCCGCTCTGCGCTGCGCCGCCTGCCATACGCGGGACACCAACGAGGCGCTGCTGACCGACTACAAGCCCGCGGCCGACAAGATCCTCGCCGACCTGCCGCCCAAGCCCGATGCGGCCAACACCGACGGCGCCACCGGCGCGTTCGAGCAGCCGCGCCCGCTGTTGACCTTCATCGGCGACAAGCTGCGCCCGGAATGGGCGGCGAAGTTCATCGCCGGCGAGCTGACCTACCGGCCGCGCCCATGGCTGCAGATGCGCATGCCGGCCTTCCCGGCCGCCGCCGACCTGCTCGCCCAGGGCTTCAGCCTCCAGCACGGCCTGCCCCCGGTGACGCCCGCGGACCCCGTGGTCACCGAACCACCGGCCACGTTCGGCAAGGACCTGGTCTCGCCCACCGGCGGCTTCAACTGTGCGGCCTGCCACGGCATCGGCACGGCGCCGCCCACCGCGGTCTTCGAGGCGCCCGGCATCAACCTCGGCTATGCCACCCAGCGCCTGCAGAAGGACTACTACCACCGCTGGCTGCGCGCGCCGCTGCGCTTCGATCCGCTGACGCGCATGCCGCAGTTCTCGCCGGACGGCACCACGCCGATCACCACCATCCTCGATGGCAAGGCGAAGGACCAGTTCGAGTCGATCTGGGGGTACCTGGTCGAGGTGGCGAAGGGGACGGATTTCGTGCATTGAGGGTGGTGCGCCGGGCGCTGAACCAGGGCAGCGGGTGGTGCACGGCGATCAGGCGCCGCAGGGTGGCTCCCGTCTGGTCTCCAACCCTGAGCCGATGATCTCCAGTGAGAGGAGAAGCGGACCAGCCGTTCGAACCGCCACGTCCCCCAACGAGCTGCGGAGAAGCTCCCCAAGGGTACACCTTTCAGCAGGTCGAGATGCCCTCCCAGACCTACCCACCCCAGCGGTGAACAGCTTTTGAGGCCATCGAAAAGCTACACGGGATGGTCCTTTGGCGGCTTCTGGAACGGTCGTTACCTGCGGGCTTAATGGCCACCGGTCGTCGGCACTGGGGGGCTGCGAACAGACGCGCTGCGGCTCGGATGCCGGCCCGGTAGTTTCGTTGTAAGTCACGTTTTGACAGTGGCCCTGGACTCAGGACACACGTCGTTTGCTTTCACTGGCATTTGCGCGGTATCCTAACGCTAACAAGCGTATGCCGAAATTTACCCGATCTCCATGTCCTGGCCACGCTTGGGCCGGCTGCGTTTCGCGCGCGCGCACCTGCGCCCGCCAGGGTCTGGTGGCCTTGGTACTGGTGCTCGCAGGGTGCTCGCACCTGGCAGCGGCGACCAGCACCTGGACCGGTGGCGGCGGGGACAACAACTGGACCACCGCGGCAAACTGGGGAGGCGTGGCGCCGGTCGCGGGCGACGCCCTGGTGTTCGCGGGCTCCACCAGGCTGACGCCGAACGTTGATTTCGCCGCCGGCACCAGTTTCGCCTCGATCACGTTCGACAATACCGCCGGGGCGTTCACCATCGGCGGCAACCGCATCACCATCACCAGCGCCATCACCAACAACAGTGCCGCAACGGAGACGCTGGCCTGCGACATCTCCGGCACCTATGGGGTCGGCGGCAGCAGCGGGCCGATAACCTTGAATGGTGCGCTTGGCACGGGTGGGCTGCTGACCAAATCCGGCACCCATACCTTAACGCTGGGCGGTACGACGGACAACAATGCCCTCCCGCTGACCGCCAACGCGGGCACGGTGATCCTGGCGAAGACCAGCACCTCGGGCGTGCACGCCATCGGCGGCGCGACCCTGACCATCAACGGCGCGACCGTCCAGCTTGGTGGCACCGGCGGCGACCAGCTCTACGACGACGCGACCATCCTGGTCAACAGCGGCACCTTCGACACCAACGGTCGCAGCGAGGCCTTCAACACCTTGTCGGGCGCCGGGATCATCACCAATGCCGGTGGCGGCGCCTCGGTGCTGACCATCGGCCAGACCGGCGGCGGGTCGTCGATCACCGGCACCATCCAGAACAGCTCGGGCACGCTGGCCATGGTCAAGGCCGGCACCGGGACGATGGTGCTGTCCGGGGCCGACACCTACAGCGGCGGCACCACCGTCAGCGCGGGCACCGTGCAGGCGACCGGCAGCGCGCTGGGCACCGGCGCGGTGACGGTGGCGAGCGGAGCGACCCTGGCGGTGACCGGGGCCAGTGGGCTGTCCGCCCGCTACTTCAATGTGTCGCCCGCGTCCGCGAACTTCGCCTCGCTGACCGCGCTGCAGGGGCACCTCGGCAGCCAGACGCTGGCCCTGGCCAATACCGCGACGACTTTGAATTTCGGCAATACCGGCAGCGGTTTCCCCGCGCCCTACGCCAGCGGCGCCACCAATTTCGAAGCCGTGTACAGCGGTCGGATCACCATCGGCACCGCGGGCACCTACACCTTCAACACCAGCAGCGATGACGGTTCGGTGCTGTTCGTCGACGGCACGCTGGTGGTGGACAACAACTTCTTCCAGGCGACGGCTACCAGGACCGGTTCCATCAGCCTGAGCACCGGCGTCCACGACCTGGTGGTGGCCTTCTACCAGGGCGGCGTTGATTATGGTCTGAACGCGCAGATCAGTGGCGCGGGCAACACCACCATGGTCGACATCTCGACCGCGAACTGCACGCTGACCCCCGATCTGATCGTCGGCTCGCTGGCCGGGGCCGGCACGGTCGCGCTGACGAGCGGCGGCGTGATCAGCGGTTTCGACGGCACCAGCACCACCTTCAGCGGGGTGCTCTCGGGGCCCGGCGGCCTGGTCAAGCGCGGGGCCGGGACGCTGACGCTATCGGGCGTGAACACGTACACCGGCACCACCATGGTCAGCGCGGGTACGCTCACCAACGGTGCGGCGGGGGTCATCGCGGACAGCAACGCGGTGACGGTCGCGAGCGGCGGGACCTGGAACCTGGCGAACTTCAATGAGACCGTCGGTTCCCTGGCCGGCGCTGGCAGCATCACCTTGGGCAGCGCGACGCTGACCTGCGGAGGGGACGCCACCTCGACCACGCTCACTGGCGTGATCAGCGGCACCGGCGCGGTGACCAAGACGGGCGCCGGGTCGATGACCCTGTCGGGTGTGAACACCTACACCGGCGCGACCACGGTCAGCACGGGTACGCTTACCAACGGCGCTGCGGGGGTCCTCGCGGATATCAGCGCGGTGACGGTGGCGAGCGGTGCGACCTGGAACCTGGCGAACTTCAATGAGACCGTCGGCTCCCTCGCTGGCGCGGGCAGCGTCACCCTGGGCAGCGCGACGCTGACGTGCGGAGGGGACGCCACCTCGACCACGCTCAGCGGCGTGATCAGCGGCACCGGCGCGGTGACCAAGGCAGGCGCCGGGACGATGACGCTGTCGGGCGTGAACACCTATACCGGCGCCACCACGGTGTCCGTCGGCACGCTGCTGGTGAGCGGGTCGACCGTCGCAGGCAGCGCAGTGGGGGTTTCGAGCGGCGCCACGCTGGGCGGCACCGGCACGGTGGCCGGGACGGTCGCCCTGGCCGCGGGGTCGACCCTGGCGCCGGGCCAGGGCGGCACCGCGATCGGCACGCTGACCACCGGCTCGGTGACCTGCAACGCCACCTCGAGCCTCAGCCTCGACCTCGACGGCACGACGCCGACCAATGACCGCGAGAGCACCGCCGGCACGGTGGCCTGCGCCGGCACGCTGACCGTCGCGAGCATCGCCAACGCCGCGCTCGCCAAGGTCTATACCATCGTCAGCGCGGGCACCGTCAGTGGCACCTTCAGCGGCCTGGTGAACGGCGCGAAGTTCACCCAGCAGGGCCGCACCTTCCAGATCGCCTACACCGGCACCACCGTGACCCTGACCGACGTGGTGCGGTCGACGACGCGGGTGTGGGACGGCGGCGGCGCCGATAACAATTGGACGACCGGGGCCAATTGGGACTTCGACCTGGCGCCCGTTGCGGGCGAGGACCTGCAGTTCGCCGGCGCGACGCGGACCGCACCGAACAACGATTACGCCGCCGACACCAGCTTCGCCAGCATCACCTTCAATGCCGGCGCGAGCGCGTTCACGGTCGGTGGCAACCGCCTCACGCTGGCGGGCAATGTGACCAACAGCAGTTCGGCGGGACAGACGGTGAGCGCAGCGATGATCCTTGGCGGCGCGACGACCGTCACCGCTACCAGCAACGCCATCGCCCTGAGCGGAGTGCTGAGCGGCACGGGCTCGCTCACCTCGACCGGCGTCGGCGGGCTGACCCTGGGGACCAACAACGTCTTCAGCGGTGGCGTGACCGTCAGCCAGGGCACGGTCAACGCGGGTGGCACGGGGTGCGGTACGGGCCCCGTCACGGTCTCGGCGGGCGCGACGCTCGCCGCCGGAGGCGCGTCTGGCCTGTTGGCGCGCTACTACAATGTCGCGCCGTCCGCAGCCAATTTCACTTCGCTGCGCGTCCTGCTGACCCACCTCTTGGCCCCGCAGACCATCGCCCTGGAGAACGGCGCGACGACCCTGAACTTCGGTGTCAGCGGTGGCAGCTTCCCCTCGCCGTACAATTCAGGCGCCGGGAATCTGGAGGCCTTCTATACCGGGAAGATCTCCATCGCCACCGCCGGCGTCTATACCTTCAATACGTCCAGCGACGACGGCTCGGTGCTGTTCATCGACGGCACCCTGGTGGTGGACAACAACTTCACCCAGGGCGTCGTCACCCGGAGCGGAACCATCACGCTCGCGACCGGCCTGCACAACTTCGCCATGGGATATTACCAGGGCAACGGCGGCTACGGCCTGAACGCGCAGATCAGCGGCGCGGGCAACACCACCATGGTGGACATCTCGACCGCCAATGTCGCGATCACCGCGGACCTGGACGTGTACTCGCTGGCAGGTGCGGGCACGGTGTCGCTGACCAACGGCAACCTGTGGGTGGGTCTGGGCAACACCAGCACCACCTTCAGCGGGGTGATCAGCGGCGCTGGCGACGTGACCAAATATGGTACCGGCACGCTGACCCTGTCCGGGGCCAATACCTACACCGGCACCACCATGGTCAGCACCGGGACCCTCACCGACGGCGCCGCCGGTGTCATCCCCGACGGCAGCGCGGTGACGGTGGTCTCGGGCGGGACCTGGAACCTGAACAACTTCAACGAGACCATCGGCTCGCTGGCCGGCGGGGGCACCGTCACGCTCGGCAGTGGCAACCTGACCATGGGCGGGGACAACACCTCGACGACCTTCACCGGCGCGATCGGCGGCACCGGTGGTGCGACCAAGAACGGTACCGGCACCTACACCGCCCCCAACGCCAGCACCATGACCGGCAAGTGGGTGATCAATGCCGGTCTGGTGGGGGCGAGCAGCGGCCCGAGCTTTGGCACCGCCCCTGCCTCCTACACCGCGGACTACATCACCCTCAATGGTGGCGGAATCGTCTATAATGCGACAACCACTCCCAGCGCCAATCGCGGCATCACCGTCGCTGCAGGTGGAGGCTCGCTATCCGCGGCAAGCGGCTTGGTGTGGGGCATCGCAACGATCGTCACCGGTTCGGGCAACGTCACCATCGGCACCGGCGGGACGGGAACGGTCAGCCTTCAGAACGTCAACACCTTCACCGGTGCGCTGAGCGTCAGCGCGGGCACGTTGCAGAACGGGATCGCCAACCCGGTGCCCGATGCCTGCGCCGTCACCGTGGCCGCCGGCGCCGTCTACGATCTCAATGGCTTCTCCGATACCATCGGCTCGCTGGCGGGATCCGGGAACGTCGCCCTGGGCAGTGCAACGCTGACCTGTGGCGGCGACGCCACCTCGACCGCGCTCAGCGGTGTGATCAGCGGCACGGGCGCGGTGACCAAGGCGGGCGCCGGGACGATGACCCTGTCGGGCGTGAACACCTATACCGGCGCGACCACGGTCAGCGCAGGAACGCTCACGAACGGCGCCGCGGGAGTCATTGCGGACACCAGCGCGGTGACGGTGGCGAGCGGTGCGACCTGGAGCCTGGCGAACTTCAACGAGACCGTCGGCTCCATCGCTGGCGCGGGTAGCATCACGCTGGGCAGTGCGACACTGACGTGTGGAGGCGATGCCACCTCGACCACGCTCAGCGGCGTGATCAGCGGCACGGGCGCGGTGGCCAAGGCGGGCGCCGGGACGATGACGCTGTCGGGCGTGAACACCTATACCGGCGCGACTACGGTCAGCGTCGGCACCCTCGCGAACGGCGCTGCGGGGGTCATCGCGGACACCAGCGCGGTGACGGTGGCGAGCGGTGCGACCTGGAACCTGGCGAACTTCAATGAGACCGTCGGCTCCATCGCTGGCGCGGGCAGCATCACGCTGGGCAGTGCGACACTGACGTGCGGAGGTGACGCCACCTCGACCACGCTCAGCGGCGTGATCAGCGGCACGGGCGCGGTGACCAAGGCGGGCGCCGGGACGATGACGCTGTCGGGCGTGAACACCTATACCGGCGCGACCACGGTGAGCGTCGGTACGCTCACCAACGGCGCGGCGGGCGTCATCGCCGACACGAGCGCGGTGACGGTGGCGAGCGGCGCGACCTGGAACCTAGCGAACTTCAATGAGACCGTCGGCTCCATCGCTGGCGCGGGCAGCATCACGCTGGGTAGCGCGACGCTGACCTGTGGTGGCGACGCCACCTCGACCACGCTCAGCGGCGTGATCAGCGGCACCGGCGCGGTGGCCAAGGCGGGCGCCGGGACGATGACGCTGTCGGGAGTCAACACCTATACCGGCACCACCACGGTGTCCGTGGGCACGCTGCTGGTGAGCGGGTCGACCGTGGCGGGCAGCGCGGTGACGGTCGCGAATGGCGCGACCTTGGGCGGCACCGGTACGGTGGCCGGGACGGTGGCCATGGCCGCGGGGTCGACCCTGGCGCCGGGCCTGGGGGGCACGGCGATCGGCACGCTGACCACCGGCTCGGTGACTTGCAACGCCACCTCGATCTTCAGCCTCGATCTTAATGGCACCACGCCGACCAATGACCGCGTGACCACCGCCGGCACGGCGACCTGCGCCGGCACGCTGACGGTCGCGAGCATCGCCAACGCCGCGGTCGGCAAGGTCTACACCATCGTCTCGGCGGGCACCGTCAGCGGCACCTTCAGCGGCCTGGTGAACGGTGCAGAGTTCACCCAGCAGAGCCGCACCTTCCAGATCGCCTACACCGGCACCGCGGTGACCCTGACCGATGTCGCGCGGCCGACGACGCGGGTGTGGGATGGCGGCGGCGCCGACAACAACTGGACGACGGCGGCCAACTGGGACTTCGACCTGGCGCCGATCGCGGGTGACGACCTGCAGTTCGCCGGGGCGACGCGCACCGCGCCGAACAATGATTTCACGGCAGCGACCAGCTTCGCGAGCATCACCTTCAATTCCGGGGCCAGCGCCTTTACCGTCGGCGGCAACGCCATCACCCTCACCGGCGCGGTGACCAACAGCAGCACCGCGTTGCAGACGGTGAACGTGGCACTGGCCGTGGCGGCGACCCGCACCCTGGACGCGGCCAGCGGCAATCTCGCCCTGGGTGGCGTGGCGAGCGGCGCCGGCGGAGTGACCAAGGCCGGCACCAACGTCCTGACCCTGTCGGGCGTGAACACCTACACCGGCGCGACCACGGTCAGCGCTGGCACGCTGACAAACGGCGCTGCGGGAGTCATCACGGATACTAGCGCGGTGACGGTGGCGAGCGGTGCGACCTGGAACCTGGCGGGCTTCAACGAGACCGTGGGCTCGCTCGCCGGTGCGGGCAGCATCACGTTGGGCAGCGCGACGCTGACCTGCGGTGGTGACGCCACTTCGACCACGCTCAGCGGCGTGATCAGCGGCACCGGAGCGGTGACCAAGGCGGGCGCCGGGACGATGACCCTGTCGGGCGTGAACACCTACACCGGCGCGACTACGGTGAGCGTCGGTACGCTCACCAACGGCGCGGCGGGAGTCATCGCGGACACCAGCGCGGTGACAGTGGCGAGCGGTGCGACCTGGAACCTGGCGAGCTTCAATGAGACCGTCGGCTCGCTGGCCGGCGCGGGCAACATCACCTTGGGCAGCGCGACGCTGACCTGTGGAGGCGACGCCACCTCGACCACGCTCAGCGGCGTGATCAGCGGCACGGGCGCGGTGGCCAAGGCGGGCGCCGGGACGTGGACCCTGTCGGGCGCGAACACCTACACCGGGACCACCACGGTCAGCGTCGGCACGGTCGCGAACGGTGCGGCCGGCGTCATCGCCGACACCAGCGCGGTGACGGTCGCGAGCGGTGCGACCTGGAACCTGGCGAACTTCAACGAGACCGTCGGCTCTCTCGCTGGCGCGGGCAGCGTCACCCTGGGCAGTGCGACCCTCACCTGTGGTGGCGACGCCACCTCGACCACGCTCAGCGGCGTGATCAGCGGCACCGGCGCGGTGGCCAAGGCGGGCGCCGGGACGATGACGCTGTCGGGTGCGAACACCTATACCGGCACCACCACGGTATCCGTGGGCACGCTGCTGGTGAGCGGGTCGACCGTGGCAGGCAGTGCGGTGACGGTCGCGAACAGCGCCACCCTGGGCGGCACCGGTACGGTGGCGGGGACGGTGGCACTGGCCGCGGGGTCGACCTTGGCACCCGGTCTAGGCGGCACGGCGATCGGCACCCTGACCACGGGCTCGGTGACCTGCAACGCCACGTCGATCTTCAGTCTCGACCTCGACGGCACGACCCCCACCAACGACCGCGAGACCACCGCCGGCACGGCGACCTGCGCGGGCACGCTGACCATCGCGAGCATCGCCAACGCCACGCTCGCCAAGGTCTACACCATCGTCTCGGCGGGCACCGTCAGCGGCACCTTCAGCGGCCTGGTGAACGGCGCGAAATTCACCCAGCAGGGGCGCACCTTCCAGATCGCCTACACCGGCACCGCCGTGACCCTGACCGACGTGGCGCGGCCGACCACGCGGGTGTGGGACGGCGGCGGCGCCGACAACAACTGGACCACTGCGGCCAACTGGGACTTCGACCTGGCGCCGATCGCGGGCGACGATCTGCAGTTCGCCGGGGCGACGCGCCTCACGCCGAACAATGATTTCACGGCCGCGACCAGCTTCGCGAGCATCACCTTCAATTCCGGAGCGAGCGCCTTCACCGTGGGCGGCAATGCCATCACCCTCGCCGGAGCGGTGACCAACAGCGGCACCACATTACAGACCCTCAACCTGGCGTTGGCCGTGGCGGCGACGCGCACCGTCGACGCGGCGAGTGGTAACCTCGCCCTGGGTGGCGTGGTGAGCGGGGTTGGCGGGCTGACCAAGGCCGGCACCAGCGTCCTGACGCTGTCGGGCGTGAACACCTATACCGGCGCGACCACGGTCAGCGCCGGTACACTCACGAACGGCGCTGCGGGGGTCATCGCCGACACCAGCGCAGTGACGGTGGCGAGCGGCGCGACCTGGAACCTGGCGAACTTCAATGAGACCGTTGGCTCGCTGGCGGGCGCGGGCAGCATCACCCTGGGCAGCGCGACGCTCACTTGTGGTGGCGACGCCACCTCGACCACGCTGAGCGGCGTAATCAGTGGCACCGGCGCGGTGACCAAGGCAGGCGCCGGGACGATGACGCTGTCGGGCGTGAACACCTATACCGGCGCGACTACGCTCAGCGTCGGTACGCTCAGCAACGGCGCCGCGGGGGTCATCGCCGACACCAGTGCGGTGACGGTGGCGAGCGGAGCGACCTGGAACCTGGCGAACTTCAATGAGACCGTCGGCTCGCTCGCCGGCGCCGGCAGCATCACCCTGGGCAGCGCGACGCTGACCTGTGGAGGCGACGCCACCTCGACCACGCTCAGCGGCGTGATCAGCGGTACTGGTGCAGTGACCAAGGCTGGCGCGGGGACGATGACGTTATCTGGTGCGAGCACCTATAGCGGTGGCACCACGATCTCGGCCGGGATCATCGCCGTGTCCACCAGCAACACTGCCCTGGGCAGCGGCGCGGTGACGGTCGGCAGTGCGGCGGGCTGCCAGTTGTCCTTGTCCACCACCTTATTGGCGGTGGCCAATCCCCTGAACATCACTGGCGGCTCCGTGGCCGGCCAAGGGGCGTTGCAATTCACGGCTGCCGGCACCGCGACCTATAGCGGCGCCATCACCATCACCGCGAATACCGCGGCGGGTGGCCACTTCGCCTCGACCGGCGGCGGCGTGCTCACGTTGAGCGGCGCCATCACTTCGAGCGCGATCGTGGTCTTCCGCTTCGGCAGCATAGTGGTTAGCAACATCGGTAGCAGTTATGCGGCCGCCACAATCACCCAGGCGACGCTCAGCCTCGGGGCGACCAATGCCCTACCCACCACCTGCACAGTGGCCCTCGGCCAGTCGGGCACGTCCTCCTTGGATCTCGCAGGCTTTGACCAAACCGTGGCGGCAGTGACCCGGGCCGCCAACACCACCACCATCAACAGCTCGATCGGGACGCCGACCCTGACCGTGGCCACCACCGCTCCGGATTCATATGACGGTACGATCATCGGCAGCCTGGCTCTCGTCAAGACCGGCGCTTCGACGCTCACGCTCGCTGGCGCCAACACCTATACCGGCTCGACGACGGTCAGTGCAGGCACGCTTCTGGTGAGCGGGTCGACGGCGGCAGGCAGCGCGGTGAGCGTCTCCAATGGCGCCACCCTGGGTGGCACTGGCACGGTGTCCGGAACGGTGGCGTTGGCCGCAGGGTCGACCCTGGCGCCGGGCCTGGGCGGCACGGCGATCGGCACGCTGACCACGGGCACCGTCACCTGCAACGCCACCTCGATCCTCAGCCTCGACCTCGACGGCACGACGCCGACCAATGACCGCGTGACCACCGCCGGCACGGTGGCCTGCGCCGGCACGCTGACCGTCGCGAGCATCGCCAACGCCGCGCTCGCCAAGGTCTACACCATCGTGTCAGCGGGCACGGTCAGCGGCACCTTCAGCGGCCTGGTCAACGGCGCGAAGTTCACCCAGCAGGGCCGCACGTTCCAGATCGCTTACACCGGCACCGCAGTGACCCTGACCGATGTGGCGCGGCCGACGACGCGGGTGTGGGACGGCGGCGGCGCCGACAACAACTGGACGACCGCGGCCAACTGGGACTTCGATCTGGCGCCGGTCGCGGGCGATGACCTGCAGTTCGCCGGGTCGACGCGCACCGCTCCGAACAATGATTTCGCGGCCGCGACCAGCTTCGCGAGCATCACTTTCAATTCCGGAGCGAGCGCCTTCACCGTGGGCGGCAATGCCATCACTCTCGCCGGAGCGGTGACCAACAGCGGCACCACATTACAGACCCTCAACCTGGCGTTGGCCGTGGCGGCGACGCGCACTGTGGATGCGGCCAGCGGCGATCTCGCCCTGGGTGGCGTGGTGAGCGGGGTTGGCGGGCTGACCAAGGCCGGTACCAACGTCCTGACGCTGTCAGGCGTGAACACCTACACCGGCGCCACCACGGTCAGCGCCGGCACCCTGACGGACGGCGCGGCGGGAGTCATCGCGGACACCAGCGCGGTGACGGTGGCGAGCGGCGCGACCTGGAACCTGGCGAACTTCAACGAGACCGTCGGCTCCCTCGCTGGCGCGGGCAGCATCACCCTGGGCAGCGCGACGCTCACCTGTGGTGGCGACGCCACCTCGACCACGCTGAGCGGCGTGATCAGTGGCACCGGCGCGATGACCAAGGCGGGCGCCGGGACGATGACGCTGTCGGGTGTGAACACCTATACCGGCGCGACTACGGTCAGCGTCGGCACCCTCACGAACGGCGCCGCGGGAGTCATCGCGGACACCAGCGCGGTGACAGTGGCGAGCGGTGCGACCTGGAACCTGGCGAACTTCAATGAGTCCGTCGGCTCCCTCGCCGGCGCGGGCAGCATCACCCTGGGCAGCGCGACGCTGACCTGTGGTGGCGACGCCACCTCGACCACGCTCAGCGGCGTGATCAGCGGCACCGGCGCGGTGGCCAAGGCGGGCGCCGGGACGATGACCCTGTCGGGCGCGAATACCTACACCGGCACCACTACGGTCAGCGTCGGCACGGTGCTGGTGAGCGGGTCGACCGTGGCCGGCAGCGCGGTGACGGTCGCCAACGGCGCCACCCTGGGCGGCACCGGCACGGTCGCCGGGACGGTGGCCTTGGCCGCGGGGTCGACGCTGGCGCCGGGCCTGGGCGGCACGGCGATCGGCACCCTGACTACCGGCTCGGTGACCTGCAACGCCACGTCGATCTTCAGTCTCGACCTCGACGGCACGACCCCCACCAACGACCGCGAGACCACCGCCGGCACGGCGACCTGCGCCGGCACGCTGACCATCGCGAGCATCGCCAATGCCGCGCTCGCCAAGGTCTACACCATCGTCTCGGCCGGCACCGTCAGCGGCACCTTCAGCGGCCTGGTGAACGGCGCGAAGTTCACCCAGCAGGGCAGGACCTTCCAAATCGCCTACACCGGCACCGCCGTGACCCTGACCGACGTGGTGCGGCCGACGACGCGGGTGTGGGACGGCGGCGGCGCTGACAACAACTGGACCACCGCGGCCAACTGGGACTTCGACCTGGCGCCGGTCGCGGGCGACGACCTGCAGTTCGCCGGATCGACACGGACGTCGCCGAATAACGATTTCACGGCCGCGACCAGCTTCTCGAGCATCACCTTCAATTCCGGGGCGAGCGCTTTCACCGTCGGCGGCAACGCCATCACCCTCGCCGGAGCGGTGACCAACAGCGGCACTGCTTTGCAGACCCTCAACCTCGCGCTGGCCGTGGCCGCTACCCGCACCGTGGACGCTGCCAGCGGTGATCTCGTCATGGGTGGCGTGGTGAGCGGGGTTGGTGGGCTGACCAAGGCCGGTACCAACGTCCTGACGCTGTCGGGCGTGAACACCTATACCGGCGCGACCACGGTGTCCGTCGGCACGGTCCTGGTGAGCGGGTCGACCGCGGCGGGCAGCGCGGTGAGCGTCTCGAACGGCGCCACCCTGGGCGGCACCGGAACGGTGGCGGGCACGATTGCCCTGGCCGCGGGATCGACCCTGTCCCCGGGCCTGGGCGGTACGGCGATCGGCACCTTGACCACCGGCTCGGTGACCTGCAACGCAACCTCGATTTTCAGCCTCGATCTCGACGGTACGACGCCGACGAATGACCGCGTGACCACCGCCGGCACGGTGGCCTGCGCCGGCACGCTGACCGTCGCGAGCATCGCCAACGCCGCGCTCGCCAAGGTCTACACCATCGTGTCGGCCGGCACGGTCAGCGGCACCTTCAGCGGCCTGGTCAACGGTGCGAAGTTCACCCAGCAGGGCCGCACCTTCCAGATCGCTTACACCGGCACCGCGGTGACCCTGACCGATGTGGCGCGGCCGACGACGCGGGTGTGGGACGGCGGCGGCGCCGACAACAACTGGACGACCGCGGCCAACTGGGACTTCGACCTGGCGCCGGTCGCGGGCGATGACCTGCAGTTCGCCGGGTCGACGCGCACCGCTCCGAAC
>JACDGQ010000543.1 GCA_013821615.1 Planctomycetota bacterium | reverse complement strand
CACGTCGACTGCCCGGGCCACGCGGACTACATCAAGAACATGATCACGGGCGCCGCGCAGATGGACGGCGCGATTCTGGTCGTGTCGGCTCTCGACAGCGTGATGCCGCAGACCCGCGAGCACGTGCTGCTGGCCCGTCAGGTCGGTCTCAAGCAGATCGTCGTCTTCCTCAACAAGTGCGACGCGGTCGACGACCCCGAGATGCTCGACCTGGTCGAGATGGAAGTGCGCGAGCTGCTCAGCAAGTACCAGTTCGACGGGGACAACGCCCCCATGATCCGCGGCGCCGCCCTCCCCGCCTTGAACGGCGACCCCAAGTGGGAGGCCAGCATCGGCGAGCTGCTCGAGGCCCTCGACAGCTACATCCCCGAGCCCGTCCGCGAGATCGACAAGCCCTTCCTCATGGCCATCGAGGACATCTTCTCCATCAAGGGCCGCGGCACCGTCGCCACCGGCCGCATCGAGCGCGGCATCATCAAGGTCAACGAGGAGGTCGAGATCGTCGGCTTCACCGACACCAAGAAGACCGTCGTCACCGGCGTCGAGATGTTCCGCAAGCTCCTCGACCAGGGACAGGCCGGCGACAACGTCGGCTGCCTCCTGCGCGGCATCGAAAAAGAGCAGATCGAGCGCGGACAGGTCCTCGCCAAGACCGGCACCATCACCCCCCACAAGAAGTTCACCGGCGAGGTCTACGTCCTCAAGAAGGAAGAGGGCGGACGACACACCCCCTTCTTCACCAATTATCGCCCCCAGTTCTACATGCGCACCACCGACGTCACCGGCACCTGCGAGCTGCCCGAAGGCGTCAAGATGGTCATGCCCGGCGACAACATCACCATGGTCATCACCCTTCACACACCCGTCGCTCTCGAAGAGCAAATGCGCTTCGCCATCCGTGAGGGCGGCAAGACCGTCGGCGCCGGCGTCGTCACCAAGATCCTGGAGTGAGATCGAAGGCACCTCACCGGGTCGCGGTGTCGCTCGCCTGCAGCCTCTGCAGCGCGCGCAATTACCGAACGACCCGGCAGGTCAAGCAGACCGAGCACCCACTCGAGCTCAAGAAGTTCTGTGCAGCTTGCAACCAACACACCCTTCATCGAGAAACGAAGTAGATCCACGGCAAAGCCGAACCATTTAGGGGTGTAGCTCAGCTGGTAGAGCAGCGGATTCCAAATCCGCCGGTCGGGGGTTCAAATCCCTCCTCCCGTGCCATTCTTCCGTCTTCTCCGGCCCACCTTTCCTGGAATCACGATGTACAAATGGCCGCAAGGGCGGGTGATCCGCACCGCCTGCCTGGTGCTCACGCTGCTGATCGCGCTCGACCTGGCCTACAACGGCGCCTACGGCCCGTTCAGCTTCTATTTCGAAGGCAAGGAAGGCGCCGGCAAGCAGCTCGCGCTCGGCATCTTCTTCGCCGTGGTGGCGGTCGCGGCGCTGCTCGCCGGCCTGGTCGCGATCGGCTTCCACCGCCGCGCCGTCGACTTCCTCATCGAGGTCGAGCAGGAGATGGTCAACGTCGAGTGGCCCAAGCCCAACGCGCTGGTGAAGAGCACCATCATCATCGCCATCGCCATCGTCATCCTCGGCTTCCTGATCTTCGCCGTCGACTTCATCAACATCAGACTGCTCGGCTGGGTGCAGAGCAGCTTTGGGAGACCCATGTAATGGCCAAACGTTGGTATGTGATCAAGGCCGTCTCCGGACGCGAGAGCTCGATCAAGGAACTCATCCTCGGCCAGCTGCGCGCCAAGCACCTCACCGAGCACGTCGGCGAGCTGCTGATCCCGGCCGAACGCATCACCGAGGTGAAGCGCGGCAAGAAGGTCTCGACCGAGCGCAAGCTGTACCCCGGCTACATCTACATCGAGATGGAGCTCAAGCAGCCCATCCTCGACGTGGTCAACGAAGTCGACGGCGTCACCGGCTTCCTCGGCGCCGACTCGCGCAATCCGGATCCGCTCAGCGTCGCGGAGGCCGAGCAGATCATCAAGGTCGCCAAGGCCCAGTCCCCCGAGGAGCAGCGCCAGGCGCTGGTCCAGATCCCTTTCAACCTCGACGATCGCGTCAAGGTCAAGGAGGGCACCTTCGCCGGCATGGAGGGCGTGGTCGCCGAGATCAACCCGCAGAAGGGCGAGATGCGCGTGATGATCACCGTCTTCGGTCGCCAGACCCCGGTTTGGCTCGAAGTCTGGCAGGCGGAAGCCGCAGTCTGACAATATCTTAGGCTATCGGACCGAACCCTGCCGTAAAACCGGCGGGGTCTCCGGGGAGGGGTTCTCCGCCTCTTGACGAAGAGCGGCGCAGAAATCCTCTTTCCTTTTTACGGCGGGCCACATACTCCGCGCCCCGCTTTTCATTCCCTCATCCGTCCGTCGGGGCGGAACTGCAATCGAGTCGCTCATGGCCAAGGTCAAAGAAATCGTCGCTGAAATCAAGCTGGTGATCCCCGGCGGCGGCGCGACCCCCGCGCCCCCGGTCGGTCCCGCGCTCGGCGCCAAGGGCGTCAACATCGGCGCCTTCGTCAAGCAGTTCAACGACGCCACCGCCGCCCTCAAGGGCGAGACCATCCCGGTGGTCATCACGGTGTTCAAGGACAAGACCTTCACCTTCGTGCTGAAGCAGCCCCCGGTCAGCGCCCAGGTGCGCAAGGCCGCTGGCATCGAGAAGGGCGCCACTTCGCCCAACCCGGTCGCCGACGCCGGCAAGATCACCAAGGCCCAGGTCCGCGCGATCGCCGAGAAGAAGATCGCGGAGATGACCGCGGGCTCGATCGAAGCGGCGATGAAGACCGTGGCCGGCACCGCCCGCTCGATGGGCGTCAAAGTCGTCGACTGAACCTCTAGGCTCTTTCCTTTCACCCTCACGCACGTGGGAGACGCTGGCCGCAAGGCCGACCCGGCAGAGCCGGGGAGCGTCGCAGACCACCAGAAGGAACATCATGCGTTTCCGCAGCAAACGTTACCGCGCCCTCGTCACCAGCGCCGGTATCGACTTCGAGGCGACCCACCCGGTTCCCGCCGCGGTCGGCACCGTCAAGAAGCTGGCCAAGGCCAAGTTCACCGAGTCGATCGATCTCTCGGTGCACCTCAATCTCGACACCAAGAAGGCCGACCAGCAGTTCCGCGGCAGCTTCTCGCTGC
>JACDGQ010000542.1 GCA_013821615.1 Planctomycetota bacterium | reverse complement strand
CATCGAGCGCGTGCAGCAGGCGGAACAGGACCTGCGCCGCAATCTCAGCCCGCACCTGGTCATCGATGGGCTGGGGTTGGGGGCGTGAACTGGATTGCCCCTGCTGATAGCTGACGGCTGACGGTTCGTGATCCTGGGTCTGTACGTGGAGAGCAGCGCCGAGAGGATCACTGGAAGTTTCGCACGCGCGGTGTCGGAGCAGCTGGCGGTCGTACGTTGTCGGTCAGCGGCTACCGCTTCACGACACGCTGACAGGCGCGGTGCCAGGGGTGAGCGCGGTTCACGGCGCACGAATCGCGCAGGCGCGTGGTGCGGAGTCAGCCGTCAGCCGTCAGCCGTCAGCTGTGCCCACCCCATCGCGCTCCAGCGTTTCGCTTCCATATGCATCGCATGATGCAAACGCGCCACCATTCGTCACGTTCGCACGGGTTTTTCCGTGGTCACGGGTGCGCGACGGGTGCATGCCGCCGTTGCAATGCCAACTCCCGTTGGTTGAATCCTGCTACCTACGGAGTGACCTATGGGACGCGATGCACTGCTCGACATGTACCTCAAGGACGTCTCAGGTTTCAAGGTGCTCACCCGCGAGAGCGAGTGCGAGCTGGCGCGCAAGCTGCGCGCCGGCGACAAGAGCGCGCGCCAGGACATGATCCAGTGCAACCTGCGCCTGGTGGTCAGCGTCGCCCGCCAATATGAGAACCAGGGCATGCAGATCCTGGACGTCATCGAAGAGGGCAACATCGGCCTGATGCGCGCGGTCGAGCGCTTCGATCCCGACATGGAGTGCCGCTTCTCGACCTACGCGGTGCACTGGATCAAGCAGGGCATCCGCCGCGCGCTGCTCGAGAAGGTCAAGAACATCCGCGTGCCCGCCTACATGGCCGAGCTGGTGGCGCGCTGGAAGAAGCTGGTGCGCGAGCAGCCGCACATCACCGACGTCGAGGAGATCGTCAAGGCGCTCAAGCTGCCGAAGGAGAACATCAAGCTCATCCAGCGCATCATGCGCACCGCCCAGATCAACGGCACCAACCTCGACACCGAGGACGTCTCCGAGCTCTCCGGCTTCTTCGAGGACGACCACATCGAGTGCGATCCCGAGGCGGTGGTCGGCGGGCGCGAGGACATCACCCTGCTCCAGCAGCGCCTCAGCCAGCTGACCAAGCGCGAGGCCGACATCCTGCGCTACCGCTATGGCATGGACCAGTTCCCGGTCCTGACCCTAGAGGAGATCGGCACCATCTTCGATCTGACCCGCGAACGCGTCCGCCAGATCGAGGCCAAGGCGATGAAGCGCCTGCGCGACATGATCCCCGTCGAGACGGTGCTCTAGCTCACGGGTCCATCGATTCGCCCGCCAGGGATGCGCTCGCGCCGGTTGGCTGCGACCGCGGTTCTTGTCGCAGAGACGCAGAGTTGCGGAGAGGGCCGCAGAGGGACAGCCACCGACGTTGGTCTCACGTGGCCGCCTTCCGGCCGTACTCTGCGGCCCTCTCCGTCGCTCTGCGTCTCTGCGGCGATAACCGCGCGGCCTCGCCTGCAGCCGTGTCCTACAGCCGCTGCAGGCAGCTCACGAACTCGTTCGCCAGGTATTCCTTCCAGCGCTGCATGAGCTTGGCGTTGAGGCGCTCGCGGGCGACGCTGTCGGTCAGGCTGCTGGAGCGGAACTTCACGGACAGGCCACCCAGGTTGCGGCCGTCCTTGCCGTTTTCGACCGAGGCGACGAAGGTCGCGTCGAGGCGCTCGAGCCCGTCGATGTTCAGGGCGGTGACCTCCTGCAGGCTCAGGCGCACGCGCAAGGCCGGCTGGGGGTTGCCGGCGACGATGTTCAGGCCCATGCCGGCGGCGGCATCATTGAGCTGGGCCTGGATCGGGGCGAGGTTGGGATCGGCGTTGATATCGACGCTGATCAGCCCGGCGACCGCGGCGAGCTGCTGGCGCAGACCCGCGCTGGACATCGGCGCGGTCTGGACGGCGGCCTCGCCTGCGGCCAGGCGCAGGCGCGCGGCCTGCTCTTCGCGCTCCCGCACCAGCGGCAGCAGCGCCAGGTAGTTGCGCGCGGCGTTGCCGACCGGCGTGGTCGCGGCCTCGGGAGCGGCGGGGGCGGCCGCCATGGTGGCGCGGATCTGGCCGTCGAGCTGGTCGATGCGCGCGCGCAGGGCGTCGGCCCAGCCGGCGCGGTTGAAGGTGATCATCACGTACAGGCAGCTGGGTGCGTCGAACTGCTTGTCGAGCTGCACGCCGGGCAGGTCGTCGATCAGCAGCGGTGGCTCGCCGGCGGCGGTCGTGGGCACGAAGCCGTCGTCGAGATCGCTGCCGTCGCTGCGCAGGACCACGTGCAGCTGGCTGGCGAGATTGCGCCGCGCGTCGGCCATGGCCTTGGCGCGGTCGTGCCCCGGGTCGGCGCCGACCGCATAGATCAGGCGCGCGTCGATGGGCGGATTGGAGAACCACGCCGGAGCGTTGTCGTCGGGCTTCACCCGGCTCGGCCCGCGGTTCGGGCGATATTCGCAACCCGCGAGCGCCAGGGCGGCCAGGCCGGCGGCGATGACGGAAGCGGAGAAAGCGGAGTGGGAGGTGCGCATGGTGCGTTTTCCTGAGTCGTGCGGCGTGCCGGACGGGGCCCGGGCTGCGGGCATCCCAGCCGGAAGGTCTGGGAAGGGGAGGCCAGGGTGGGTCAAGGTTGAACGGCGCTCATCCGTCCCGGCTTTCGGCGGGGACGCCGAGGCAGGTGATGTAGACCACCGCCTGCTCGACCGGGATGCCGAGGAGCTCGGTCACCTGGTCGTCGAAGAAGCCGCCGATGCCGCTCGCGCCCAGTCCCTCGGCGAGGGCGGCGAGGTCGAGGCGCTCACCGAGCATGCCGGCGTCGAGGTGCAGGTAGCGGTAGGCGCGGTCGCCCTGGCGCGCCACCGCCTGGACGAGGTCAGTGGTGTGGAAGACCACCGCGGCCGCGTCGCCGCCGAGGTCCTGCCCCAGGCACAGGAAGCGCACCGCGTCGCGCCCGCAGTCGGCGCGCAGCAGGCGCAATTCGTGGCTGGCGGGCGCGTAGTAGTAGACGCCGGTGGCCAGACCGTCGACCGACAGCACCGCCACGAAGGTCATCAGCAGCGTACGGTCGAGCGCGGGCTGTGCGCCCAGGCCGACGC
>JACDGQ010000541.1 GCA_013821615.1 Planctomycetota bacterium | reverse complement strand
ACCCCGACCGTCCGACCGCGGTCATCGGCTACAGCGCGTGGAGCACCTGCCCGTTCTGGCACGCCGCCCTGCGCCTCGGCCTGCGCGTACCCGCCGACCTCTCGCTGCTCACCTTCGAGAACTGGCGGCACGACGCGCTCGGCCAGGAACTGACCCAGTACCTCGTTCCCGAGGCGGAGATGGGCCAAGCCGCGGTGAGCAGGCTACTGACGCTGCTCGCGGCACCGGGCGTGGCGCAGCCACCGTCGGTACTGCCATTCACGTGGGTACCGGGGGAGACGGTGGCGGGGGTTAATGGATAGCGGGTTGGTGAGCATCGAGGCTCGCCGCACCCACCCGGCAGCGCCGGCAGCGAAGCTCGAGCTCACCGACGGATTGCCCAGCTCCCGCTCCCGGCTAAACCCTCGTACCGCCCCCGCCAAACGCCGCCATTCCTCCGGCACAAGGAAACCCATGTCCCTCATCTCGTGCCCCGAATGCTCCGGCAAGGTCTCGACCCAGGCGGCGACCTGCCCGCATTGCGGCGCGCCCGTTGTCGCCACCGCCCACCAGGCCGCCCCGATCCCCGCGATCGCCGCACTGAGTCCGAACGCCGACCCGAACGCGGTGATCTGGCAAGGCAGCCCGCGCTTCACCGGTACCATGGTGTGGGCGTGGATCTGCTTCCTGACGGTCGTGCTGATCCCAGTCGGCGTGGTGCTGATGCTGATCGCCCACTTTCGCACCCGCGCGACGCGCTACACCCTGACCAACCTCCGCCTGTCACTGCGCCGCGGCCTGATGTCCACCTCCATCGACGACATCAGCCTGTTCCGCATCAAGGATATCGAGCTGCGCCAGACGTTCTGGCAGCGCCTTGGCGGCATCGGCACCATCCTGGTGACCAGCTCCAACACCGTCGCGCCGCTCGCCGAGCTACACGCCATCAAGGATCCCGAGGCGGTGCGGCGCCTGCTCCGCGCGCAGGTCGACGCGGCACGGCAAAGCGAAGGGGTGCGGACGATCCTCAACTGAATTCGGCCGGCTCCGCGCCAAGCGTGCGGGACTCCAGCAGCTCAGTCACGTCGCCACGCGATCATCGCCGAGCTAATACTGAGATCTTCTACGCCATAGCGCGAGAATCTCGGCGTCAACTTCGCGGCTTCGATAGCGCGCGGGAAATGGGCGAGTTCCACATCCTGCGAGCGGAACCCATGCCGCGCAGCCATGGCCAGAACATCAGGATGCCGCAACCGGTTCTGATGCATCGACCCGGTGTTCAGGATCCGCCACAGGGCCTCGCCCACATAGTAGAAGTTGTCCTCCCTGACATCTTCGATGTACGACCAGTGATCGGTGTAATCGATGTTCGCCGTGCAGATGCCCCCCGACGGCACGCGCTCGCACAAGACCGTGAAGATGTTCTCCAATGCCCAGGCCGGAATATGCTCGAACGACGCCGTCGAGACGACCCCGTCGAACCGCGCAATGGCGCTGATGCTGTCAGCGACCACGTACTCAACGCCGATCTTCCGCAAGTCGTCGGTGTGAGCGATGCGCAGTACCGAGCCGAGGTGCTGCAAGGTGAAGTTGATCAATTCGATATGGGCGATGCGCTCGACATCATGGGCGATCACCCGCTTCCCGAACCGCACGGCCGCGCACAACGAGGTGTGCAGATCGCGCCCGCAGCCGATCTCGAGCACCGTACCCGTGCCCTGATGCCGCTCCATCTGCCACGTGGCCGCGCGCATCCGCGCCGCAATGTTCTCAGTGAAGTAGGCAAGCGAGCGCAGCTTCCGACGCACCGGTATGCGCTGGAGTAGGGACCTGCAGATGAGCCTGGGCAACATGCAGAGAGAATCCGAGCCGAGGCCGGAAAGGCAACGGGGACCACAACTGATGGGGTCAGGATGTGACCGTCGCGCGGCATGAAACCATTGTCTACTACCTGAACGATCGGCCAAGAAAGCGACTTGGCTAGACGAAGCGCGCGAATTCACAATGTAAGTGCAACAACCCCTAAAACCAGAAGCCAAGGCCATCGAACGGCATGGAATCCGACCAGCCAGGAGGCCGGAATCCGATGACCTACCAGCACATGACGCAGGAAGAGCGACACATCGCTTTGGGAATTGAGCGACGGCACATAATCTACCCCGGACAAAGTAAGTACGCCATACAGCGCGAAAACAAGCCGCAAGGGACTGGCGATCAATTACCCCTGGCGCTGGAATATAAATCGATGACGGTAAACGATAGGTATGCCCACATGCTAATTCCCCGTGCCCCTATTTCGGATGGCTAACATAGAGGAAAATGGGCGTAAAACAACCAAGACTGAATAAATCCGCTCCCTTTCACCAACTGGTTAGCCAACGCCGTATATCGAGGTTCCCCGTCCGTCCTTTACCGATTGGTGTTCCGCTACCATTGAAAATATCTGATGTATCCTGGTTGGATAATGAGTCTTTGTCTTCCTCATGATCGCACAATTAGGATCGAGAGGCGAGAGGAGAGGAGAGTCATCTTCCCCTCCACCTTGAACACGAGGATGATGATGTCGCCCTCGTGGCACCCGACGTTCCCAGTTTCGAACCGCGTGATGACCCGCTGCCCGTCTTCCGCCGCGATCGTCTGAAGGGTCTTGAAGGTAAACTCAGTCGTCTTGATTACGCCGTCTTCACCGACCGTGATGAGCGAAGCTCTTTCCAGTGTAGCTCCTTGTTGCGGCCACGAATAGTATTGGCCGGTGAAAGCCTCGCTTTTCGGCGCCTGGTTGCGATGCCGAGGACCATCCATCTTGAATTGCCCGATGAATGGATGCTCCTCGACCTGCTTGGCCTGCCAGCAATAAGTCGCTGATTCAGCGAACACATCGTTAGTGAGCACGCTGGAAATGATCAGCAGCGTGGTCAGCAATGTTCCGCTTCTCATTCGTCCGTTCCTTCATTTGCTATCCGGTGAACGTCTGTACACTTGTTTTGGTTGAAGGGGAATCTCAGTTAAGTGCGTGATCGCGCATTGCTGGCTAACATAGAGGTAACGGGGGCCATGGCCGATTCTGCGTCAGCATGCGCAGCGCCCGTGGTGGGCAATTGAAAAGGCGCCCGAGCGCAAGTGGCGTGCCGCTTAGCCGCGGCGGAAGGAGCGAAGCGACTGAGCACGGCGTAGCGG
>JACDGQ010000540.1 GCA_013821615.1 Planctomycetota bacterium | reverse complement strand
CGCGGGCGGCGGCGCGGGCGCGGTTCGGGTGATGGCTGATGGCTGATGGCTGATGGCTGATGGCTGATGGCTGATGGCTGATGCGTAATTGGCACCTCTCCCTGCGTTGATAGCATCTGTCCGGCGCATGCGCCTCTCAGGCGTGGTCGCTCGCACCGCGCAGTGCACCGCTCGCTAGATGATCTCCTCGATCACCAGCGCACGATACACCCCGACGCGGTCCTGGCGATGCAGCCGTTCGGCGAGATCGCGGTGCGGCACCAGCAGTTCGGCCATCTCGTTGGGGCGGCTGCGCGCGACGTGCAGGTTCCAGTAGGCGAGGCGGCCGCCGTGGCGGCCGGCGCGAGCCAAGCGGTAGAGCAGGGTATGATATGCGGATTCCGCCATGCCTTCGAAGATGTCGCTGAGCGCGAAGCGATCGATGGCGCGGTCGCCGACCTCGCCGAGCAGGCCCTCGACCGCGCACAGCCGCCATTCCAGGCGGTCGAGGTTGGCGCAGATCACCGCGTGCTGGTCGCGGCGCAGGGCGAAGGGCCGGGCGCTGTCGTGGCTGCCGGTCAGCACCCACTGCAGATAGGGATTCTCGGCGGGGTCCTGCTCGACCAGCAGGCGGTGCAGGGCGCCGACTGCGGAGGATATGGTGGCCGCCTCGGCCATTCTCGGCAGCAGGCCGGGACGTCCGCCGAGCAGCGCGGGCAGACGCATCGCGGCCGCCACGGCGCGCCACCGCCAGGTGTTCCAGTCACTGGCGAAGATGCGCGCGCGCACCGCCGGGTCGCGCTCGGCCAACAGTCGCGCCACCACCTCGCCACGGCCGAGCAGGGGCAGCAGATGCCGGCGCATGCTGGCGATGCTGCGTTCGACCGTGCCGCAGGCCCCGAGGCCGTCGGCGATCGCCTCGGGCCGCCCGTCCCAATAGCTGCGCGTGGTGCGCGCCAGCAGCGGGCGGCACCGCGCATAGAGCGCGTCGCGCCCGGAGCCGCGCTGCGAGCCGAGGAAGACCAGCAGCTCGTCGTAGGCCAGGGTGCGATAGGCGGCGACGCGCAGCTCGAGAGCGGCGAGCTGCGCCGGCGCCACGTCGATGGCGATGACCTTGGCCGGACCTGCCGCGAGCATCGCCAGCGCGGTCTCGCCGGCCGAGGCGATGCACACGCAGGTGTCGCCGGGGCGGATGGCGAGACCGTCGAGGACGCGGTCGGCGTCCTCCCAGCACTGCGCGAAGCGCAGCTCGGCGCGGTCCGGGATGGCGACCGGCGCACGCTGGCCATTCAGCGCTGGCAGCACCGGCGGGGTCGGCAGCGAGAACGGCACGCGCAGGCGCTCTTGCGCCGCCTTGCGCCGGCGCGCGCTGCTGCCTTCTTCACGATGCACAGCCGCTCGCTGCGCCGCTTCCGCTGCCAGCCGCTTGCGCCGTTCCGATGAACCGTCGTCCAATCCCATGACCACCTGTTCTCCGCGCGTGCGGAGGCCAGCATCATGGGGCCGGGGGGGTGGACGTGAAGGGGGGATTTCCGAACTCCATGGACAGGGCGGCCGCGGCGGACGGATGCGCGAAACCCGTCCCGCCGCAGGAAGCAGGTGCGCAGAGCTCCCTGGCCGCAGTCGAGCGAGCTGCGAGCTGCGAGCTGCGAGTCTCAAGTCTCGAAGCTCTCATGAGCGGAATCCACGTCCGAACACCAACCATCGCTGACGGCACCCTCGCGCCTATGGTCGAGGGTCTCGCGCCCAACTTCAGCCGACGCCCGACCCGCTCACCCCTGTGCCACGGCGGCGGGCGGCAGGGCGCGCTCGACCTGATCGGCGAGCATCGCGATGAAGGCGGGATGGTCGTGGACGCAGCGGGCGCGGTGGAAGCCGATGCCCAGACGCTCGGCCAGCTCTTTGGCTTCAACGTCGAGGTCGTAGAGCACCTCGGTGTGGTCGACCAGGAAGCCCGCGGCCTGGACGATGACGTCGCGGTGGCCGGCGCGGTGGGCGTCCTCGACGGCCTGCTCGATGGTCGGGGCCGACCACGGGATGCGGCTGTCGCCGGGCTGGCTCTGGAAGGCGATGGCGTGCTCGGGATGGCCGAAGGCCGCCGCCGCCAGGCGCGCACTCTCGGCGAACTGGGTGCGGTAGGGCGAGGTGCTCTCGACCGGCTGCGGGATGGCGTGCGCGGTGAAGACCAGGGCCGCGGCGCGCACCCGTTCAGGCGTCCAGCCGCGCGTCGCCTCGCGCAGGGTGTCGGCGATGGCCTCGATGTAGCCGGCCTTGTTCCACCACGGATCGATCACCCCGACCACGCGCGGACAGCCCTCGCCGAGCTGCTCGATGGCCTCGGCGGCGTGCTTGATGTACCAGTCCCAGCTCACCGACGACTGGTGCGGCGCCATGATCAGCAGGAGGGTCTCGCGCGCGCCGGCCTGCTGCAGTTCGCGCAGGCCGTCGCTGGTCCATGGCACCCAGTGGCGGTAGCCGCAGGCGACGCGCAGCGGGCGGCCGCGCCGCGCTAGCTCGGCGCCGAGCGCCGCACCCTGGCGCGCGGTCAGCTCGTTGTAGGGGCTGTAGCCACCGAAGTGGAGGTAGTGGCCGGTGACCTCGGCGATGCGCTTGGCGCGCGCCGGGTTGTCGCCAAGGATGCCGGAAACGAAGCATTCCGCCTCGCAGCCGGGCGCCTTGGAGCAGGTGGGACGGCGGCCGCAGCAGCCGGGCGTGGGCCCGCCGAAGCCGAGGAGCAGGAGCGAATCGACCATGGGCTGATCGGATGGAGGAGGGACGGGGCTTCAACTGGCAAGATGGGTGAGCTTGGGCTTCGGGAGGCGCGGGGCGGCTGGCGCCGGCCCGCTGACGGCTGATGGCTGGCGGCTGGCGGCTCGTTGGCGAGGTCGCAGGATGAGTACCGGGCGGTCGCGGACTTCGCATGACCGCGGAATCCGGGGCGCAGCAGCGGATTCCGCCGGCCGCCAGCCGTCAGCCGTCAGCCGTCAGCCGTCAGCCATTAGCCATTAGCCATTAGCCCCCGCCGGTCTTGTGTGCTCGTCGGCATGGCGAAGCTGCGCTGCATGCGTGCCACCGAGATGAGCCCTGCCGACGCGCTGCTGCGGCTCGCCCTGGTGCCGGGGCTGGGGCCGACGACGGCACAACGGCTGCTCGACCAGGCCGGCGATCCGGGCGAGAT
>JACDGQ010000539.1 GCA_013821615.1 Planctomycetota bacterium | reverse complement strand
CCTGCGTCCCGCCAGCGCGCGGCGTACATCCGCGCGGCGCCGCCAGCGCGCGCTGTGGGCCGGTGCCGCCGCGGCCATTGTCCTGGTTGCGTGCGGGGCTCTGCTGCTGGCGACCGGCCGTGGCGGCGCCCCGGAGGTTGTCCAGGGCAGCGTGGTGGTCGCGAATCAGGAGGTGCAGCGTGTGCCCGACGGCGCCGGTTTCACCGTCGCCGGCGAGCGTTCGGCCATCATCCGCCTCGATGGTGCTTCGGACGCCGGCTTTGCGCCGGCCAGCGCCGCGACCATCAGCCGCGACCGCGCGACCGGCGCGCAGGTGGTGCAGCTGGCCGCGGGAGAAGGCGAATTCCATGTCGCGGCCCGGGGACGCATGCGCGTCGAGACCGCGAGCGGCACGGTCAGCGGCAGCGGCGATGGCCAGGCGGCGAATTTCACCGCCACCATCGGCGAGGCGGCGACGGGTGACGCCGTGACGGAGGCCGAGGCCATGGCCGCGGCCGGGGAGCTGACCCATCCCGGCACGCACCACGCACCCGCCCACGCGAAGACCCTGGCGGTGGCGGTGCGCTCCGGACAGGCGCGCGTCGAGTTCACGGGCCACCCGCACGTCATCGTCGAGGCCGACCAGGCGCGCGTGTTCAGCGCCGATGGCCGCACCCTCGCCGCCGAGCGCGTGCTGCGCGGCACGCTCAAGTTCTTCCCCACCCCGGGCACCGGGACCAACGCCAACATCGTCATCACCGGCCATGAGCTCATGCGTACCATCGCCGTCAGCCCGGCCACGCGCGTGCGCCTCGATGGAACGGAGGCCGCGCTCGGCGACCTCCATCCCGGGGACCACATCGAGGCCCACGCCGCCAAGGACGGACCGCTGCTGGCGATCCTGCTGGTCGCCACCCGGCCCAAGGTCCAGCTGCTCGATCCCCCGCGCAAGCCGGTGGCGCATCCGGCCGAGCGCTGAGCCGCAGCCGCCGCGCGCCATCCATCACCTTCCCGCCCGCCATCCACGCCGAGGACCGCCCATGACCGCCACGACCCTCCTGCCTGCGCGACCGTCCGCCCTGCTCGCGCTGTTCGCTGCCTTGGCCCTGCTGCTGGGCTGCGCGCCGATCGCCGCCGCGGCCGAGCCAACCCTCGCGGGGCGCGCCTTCACCCTCACCGTCAAGGGCGATGCCGGCGAGATGCCCGACCGGCTGGTCTTCAACAACAAGGAGCTGACCTGCAAGACGGTCGGCAAGATGCCGTACACGCTGAAGGCCAAGAAGAAGGCGATCTCCTTCGATGGCACCCAGACCGATGACACCGGCGGGACGGTGGCGATCACCGGCGACGTCACCGGCGCCAATTGCACCGGGACCATCACCTTCACGCCCAAGAAGGGTGCGGCCAGGACGCTGACCTTCGTGGGGACGGACAAGCCGGGTGGGAAGTAAGCGCCCGGCGCGGGACTCGGCACTGACGTCCCGTGGCGGCAGCACCGGATGGCCGGGTAGCTCACCCGCTGCATCATCCACGCCCCCCTGATCATTGTGTCCAGGACACCCTGCGGAGGATCGGCCAGCGGCCGGTGAACCGTGCGCCGCGCGCGCGTTCACCCTGCCGAACGCCGTCCGCACCCGGGAACGTCCATGTTCGACTTCAACTCCAGGAAATCCCGCAAGACCCCGCTGTTCACCCTCGACCGGGTCGAACTGGAACGCGCCAAGGGCCAGGGCCGGATGAAGGGGCGGCGGGCGCTGCACCTGATCATCATGCTCGCCGTCGCGGTGGGTTGCGGCTACGGGTTGTGGAGTTTCGTCGAGAACCTCAAGAAGAGCGCGACGCCGTACGCCAATCAGCTGCACGCCGAGCTGGCGCTGAAGCCGATGGCGCGGCCGACCCTCGATGGCGTGGGGGTGCTGCCCGACGCCGCAGCCCTGGCCGAGCAGGCGGAGGGGGTGAAAGAGCAGCTCGCCAAACGCAGCGTGCCCCTGCAGGTGTGGATCGACCAGCCTGACGCGTCGGCCTTCGCCTGGGCGCAGGCGGTGCTTGCAGAGGACCTGCGCAGTCCGCCGGTACCGCAGCGCCTAGTCGCGCGCGACCTGGTCACGGGCCACGCGCGCATCGGCGCGCCGGCGGTGGTCTCGGGCATCCTCGAGGACGCCCAGACCGCCACCGTGGCCGGTGGCGACCGCGAGTGGCAGCGCCTGCTCATCGAGCTCGAGCCGCAGCAACACGCCGAGATCCTGGTGCCGGTCGACGCCTCCACCGATCTCGCCATCGGCCAGGAGGTCCAGGTGCTGGGCAGGTACCTGGGGGCGGCGCACCTGCCGGGCGCCGCCGCCGGCCAATCGGCGGTCGAGCTGCCGCTGTTCATCGCGCGCGCCGCCGCCCGCCCCAAGGCCGAGGCCGCGGTCGAGAGCGCCTATCGCATGACCCAGGATTGGCGCCTGCCCGACGACACCTACCAGGATGTCGATGACAACCTGCTGGTGATCGAGACGCGGCCCTACTACAACACCATCGGCACCGTGCTGCGCGATCTCGCCGATGGCAACGCCTACGCCAACGCCCCCAGCGCCAACGCCAAGGGCAGCGACATCCACGGCGATCCCAAGGCCTTCCGCGGCCAGCCCTTCGCCATCAAGGGCCACGTCTTCCACGCCTGGGAGGACGAGGGCGTCGCCAAGGACCACCCCTTCGGCGTGCCGCGCGTGGTGCGTGCCATCCTCTGGAACGAGGACTACGGCCCCTACGAGCAGATCGGTCAGAACGGCAAGAAGACGGTGCTGAACAAGCTCGTGCTGCGCGCGTTCGAGATCGCCGCGATCAGCGACAAACCGCTGCCGCAGCCGGGCGAGGTCATCACCGCCAGCGGGCGCTTCCTGCGCATGCGCGCGATCGAGGTCGAGTCCAACTTCAAGCGCGACCTGGCCAACGACGTGATGCGCCAGAGCGACCGCGCCTACACCTTCCTCTTCGTCACCGCCGGCTGGCAGGGCCTGCCGCCGCCGGCCGAGTACGACCTCAAGTGGCTGAACTTCATGGTCTTCACCATCGCCATCGGCATGGCCGTGCTGCTCATCACGATCGCGCGCAAGGAGTCGCGGCGGGAGGCGACGGTGCAGGAGAGTGTGCGCAAGATGCGCGAGGCACGGAAGGGGTTGAAGGGGAAGGGCGGGGG
>JACDGQ010000538.1 GCA_013821615.1 Planctomycetota bacterium | reverse complement strand
AGATCGCCGCGAGCTACGAGCGTCATGGCGCCGCCGCGCTGAGCGTTCTCACCGATGCGCCTTTCTTCCAGGGTGCGCCCGAGTACCTCGCTCACGCGCGCACGGCGACGTCGCTGCCCGCGCTGCGCAAGGATTTCATGGTCGACGAGTGGCAGATCTTCGAGTCGAGGGCGCTCGGCGCCGATGCCATCCTGCTGATCGTCGCCGCCCTCGACGACGTGCGGATGCGCGACTTCGAGACCACGGCGCTCGGCCTCGGCATGGCGGTCCTGGTCGAAGTTCACGACGAGCTCGAGCTCGGTCGTGCGCTGGCGCTGCGCACGCCGCTGATCGGCATCAACAACCGCAACCTGCGCACCTTCGAGGTGACGCTCGAGACGACGCTGGCGCTGCTGCCGCAGGTTCCTTCCGGCCGGCTGGTCGTCACCGAGAGCGGCATCCTGGCCTCTTCGGACGTGCGCCGGATGCGTGCAGCCGGCGTCGATGCCTTCCTGGTCGGTGAAGCGTTCATGCGCGCCGAAGATCCCGGCCTCGCGCTGGCCGGCCTCCTGGCGTGAGGGCGGGCGAGCTGGGCGCAGCGCTGGCGACGCTGCCGCCGGCCTGGGCGGCCGTGCTGCCGGGCTGGACCGGAGAACGTCTTGCGGCCGTGCAGGCGGCCGTGAGTGCGGTTTCCGGCAGCCGGCCGATTGCCCCCGACGATCCGCTGCGCGCCCTGCGGCTGGTCGACCCGGAGGGGGTGAAGGTCGTCGTCATCGGCCAGGATCCCTATCCGACCACGGGGCACGCCGATGGCCTCGCCTTTTCCGCGGCGCGCGGCCGGCCGAGGTCATTGGCGCGCGTCTTCGAGCTGCTGGCAGCCGCCCGCCCTGGCTTCACGCCCCCCGTCGACGGGTCTCTGGACGGATGGGCGCGGCAAGGCGTCTTGCTGCTCAATCCGGTCCTGACCGTCGAAGTCGGCCGAAGCGGCAGTCATATGAATTGTGGTTGGCAGGCGCTTACTCGCGAAATAGTCAACTACCTCAGCGCTCTGAACAGGCCGCCTGTCTTCATGGCGTGGGGTGCAAAGGCGCAGACCTTCTGGGAGCAGGCAAAAGAAGTGGGTTCCGAGGCGGCAGTGCTGACGACGCGTCACCCTTCGTACGACTTCGACCGCGCTTTCATGGCCGAAGGCAATCACTTCGAGGCCACGGCCCACCTCGTCGACTGGTGGGAGATCGGAGAAGCGCCGCCGCGCGTGCTATAGTCCCGGGTTCGTCTCGGAGGGGTGCCCGAGTGGCTAAAGGGGGCAGACTGTAAATCTGTTGGCTTACGCCTACGCTGGTTCGAATCCAGCCTCCTCCACCACGACAAATCAGTCCTTTTCTTCCCGGCGCGGGCCGCGTGGCCAGCCTCCCGAGCGGGAGTAGTTCAATGGTAGAACCCTAGCCTTCCAAGCTAATGACGCGGGTTCGATTCCCGTCTCCCGCTCCAGTCCGACAAGCGCTTGGAATCACTCGCCGAGCTCTTTTCAGACTGAGGTCGAGTCTCAATATCAGCCCATGTGGCTCAGTGGTAGAGCACTCCCTTGGTAAGGGAGAGGTCGCGCGTTCGATCCGCGCCATGGGCACCAAAGGATTAGCGAGGAACTGAAATGGCAAAGAGCAAATTCGAGCGGACCAAGCCGCACGTCAACGTGGGGACCATTGGTCACGTGGACCACGGCAAGACGACGTTGACGGCGGCGTTGACCTCGGTCTTGAGCAAGCTCTACGGAGGCGAGGCCAAGGCCTACGACCAGATCGACGCGGCGCCGGAGGAGAAGGCGCGGGGCATCACCATCAACACCGCCCACGTCGAGTACGAGACCAAGAACCGGCACTACGCCCACGTCGACTGCCCGGGCCACGCCGACTACGTCAAGAACATGATCACCGGTGCGGCCCAGATGGACGGCGCCATTCTTGTCGTGTCCGCGGCCGACGGCCCCATGCCCCAGACCCGCGAGCACATCCTGCTCGCCCGGCAAGTGGGCGTGCCCTACATCATCGTCTACATGAACAAGTGCGACATGGTCGACGACGCCGAGCTCCTGGAGCTCGTCGAGATGGAAGTCAGAGAGCTCCTCGACAAGTACGAATTCCCCGGCGACGCCACCCCCATCGTCCACGGCAGTGCCAAGCTCGCCTTGGAAGGCGATAAGGGCGAGCTCGGCGAAGGCAGCATCCTCAAGCTCGCCGAAGCCCTCGACACCTACATCCCCCAGCCCGAGCGGGCCATCGACGGAGCCTTCCTGATGCCCGTCGAAGACGTCTTCTCCATCTCTGGCCGCGGCACCGTCGTGACGGGGCGGGTCGAGCGCGGCGTGCTCAAGGTCGGCGAGGAAATCGAGATCGTCGGCATCACGCCGACCCAGAAGACCACCTGCACCGGGGTCGAGATGTTCAGAAAGCTCCTGGACCAGGGCCAGGCGGGCGACAACGTCGGCATCCTGCTGCGCGGCACCAAGAGAGAAGACGTCCAGCGCGGGCAGGTGCTCTGCAAGCCCGGCAGCGTCAAGCCGCACACCCACTTCACGGCCGAGATCTACGTCCTCAGCAAGGAAGAAGGCGGCCGCCACACGCCGTTCTTCAACAACTACCGGCCCCAGTTCTACTTCAGGACGACCGACGTGACCGGCGCGGTCGAGCTGGCCAAGGACAAGGAGATGGTCATGCCGGGCGATAACGTCGCCATCACCGTCAAGCTCATCAACCCCATCGCCATGGAAGAAGGCCTGCGCTTCGCCATCAGAGAAGGCGGCAGAACCGTCGGCGCTGGGGTGGTGGCCAAAATCCTCGAATAGGACTGCGCATCCCGCGCAAACTCCCGCGGCCGAACTCACCCGAGCCAGCCCGCATCGCTCTTTGAAAGAACCGTCATGGCTACCCAGCAAAGAATCCGCATCCGCCTCAAGGCGTTCGACTACAAGCTGATCGACCAGTCGGCGCTCGAGATCGTCGAGACCGCCAAGCGCACCGGCGCCATCGTCAAGGGCCCGGTGCCCCTGCCGACGCGCATGCAGCGTTTCGACATCCTGCGCTCGCCGCACGTCAACAAGACCTCGCGCGACCAGTTCGAGATCCGCACGCACCAGCGCCTGATGGACATCGTCGATCCGACCGACAAGACGGTCGACGCGCTGATGAAGCT
>JACDGQ010000022.1 GCA_013821615.1 Planctomycetota bacterium | reverse complement strand
GGGTGGCGGAGTTCAGCGGGTCGGAGCCGGCGTCTCCGCAGCTCCCGGCGCCGCAGGCACGACGGCCGGGGCGGGTACCAGTGCCTCGGGTGCTGCCGGGGTGGCCGCGGCGGGTGGCGGTGGCGCCAGCGCCGCGCCGACGTCGGCGAAGCTCATGTAGATCGACAGCACCACCAGCACCAGCAGCGCGGCCGCCGGCTTGGTCCCGCGCCACGACGTCATCTCGACGTCGCCCGAGTACGCCTGGACCCAGGGCTCTGCCCGTGGCGCGATCTTCATGATGACGAACATCACCGCGCACATCAGCACGAACACCGCGCCCAGGAAATGGAAGCCGTTCATCACGTCGGCATCGGTGAACGGCACCAGCACGGACACGCCCTTCACCACGTGCGGCACCAACGGCACGAAATAGCCGGTCGCGATGACCAGGAAGCCGCCGATCAGCCCGGTCTTGGCCGCGGCCGCCGGCAGGCGGCGCAGCAGCAGGCCCATCAGCACCACCGAGAAGATCGGGATGAAGTACATGCCGTTCATCTTCTGCAGGTAGCCGAAGATGCTGGTCTGCCCGGCGAGCATGGGCGCGACCGTCATCGCCACCAGCGCCACCACCAGGGCGAAGTATTTGCCCGCGCGCACCACGCGGTCCTCGGACGCGTCCTTGCTCCATAGGCCCTTATAGATGCCCATGCTGAACAGCGTGGCGGTGCTGTTGAGCGCCGAGCCGAACGAACTGAGCACTGCGCCCATCATCGCGGCCAGGAAGTAGCCGGTGAGCGGCGCCGGCAGCACCTCGCGCACCAGCTTGCCGTAGGCGTGGTCGGGTTTCAGGCCGCTGTCGGCGTAGAGGTGGAAGGCGATGATCCCGGGCACCACCAGGTAGAGCGGGCCGAGCAGTTTGAGCGCACCGGTCAGCAGCACGCCCTTCTGGCCCTCGGCGAGGTTGCGCGCGGCGAAGGTGCGCTGGATGATCGACTGGTTGGTGCACCAGTAGAAGGTGGTGAGCAGGATGACGCCGGTGATCAGCGTCGGGAACGGCACCGATTGGGAGGCGGTGCCCAGCGAGTTGAACTTCTCGGGGTGGGCGTGGGTCACGGTGTGCAGACCGGCAAGGATGCCCTCGCCCTTGCCGACCGCCGCCAGGGCGAAGCCCACGATCATCAGGCCGCCGGACAGCAGCAGCACGCCGTTGAAGGTGTCCGCAACCGCGATGCCGCGCATGCCGCCGAAGACGGCGTAGATGGTGCCGATCATGCCGACCACCCACACCGTCAGCCACAGCGCCGCGTCCGCGTCGTGGATGCCGGTCAGGCCCTGCACGTCGACGATCTCGTTCAGGCCGGTGGCGCCGGTGTAGAGCACGATCGGCAGCAGGATGGCGGTGTAGGCGATCAGGAAGATGAGGTTGCAGATCACCTGCGTGCCACGGTCGAAGCGCAACTCAAGGAACTGCGGCACGGTCGAGATGCCGCTGCGCAGGAAGCGCGGCAGGAAGAACAATGCCATCGCCACCAGCGACAGCACCGAAACCACCTCCCAGGCCATCACGCTCAGGCCATCGCTGTAGGCGGCGCCGTTGAGCCCGACCAGCTGCTCGGTCGAGAGGTTGGTGAGCAGCAGCGAGCCGGCGATGAACACCGCGCCGAGCGAGCGCCCCGCCAGGAAGTGGCTGGTGGTGGTCGCCACCACCGTGCGCCGCACCGTGAGCCAGGTGCCGAGGGCGACCAGACCGGTGAAGAAGGCGAACGAGGCGAAGGTGATGAGGGTATGCATGGTGCAGGTGTCTCCAGGCCGGAAGACCGGCGGGCGGGGAGTGTCCCATGGTTCCCCGCCCCGCCAAGGGGGTGCGGGTGCGGGCTGCGGAAGGTGCTCCACCCAGCCTGCGAAGATTGCGCAATCGCATGCAGGACCGACATTTGCGAGCAGGCGCCATGCCACCAGCGCGGCCTTGGCCGCAGCGCCGCGCGGTGCGCACTCGCAGGCAGGGTTCCACAGGCGCGCGTGCGGCCAGGCATCCTGGTAACGATCGGGGGGGTGCGGTAGACTGTCCTGCATGGGCACGGACCTCTCGGCCGCCGATCACGAGCGCTTCACCCGGCACTGGACCCTAGCCAGTCCGATGGTGGCGGACTACATCAGCGCCCTGGTGCCGAATTTCCATGAGGCCGAGGATCTGCTGCAGAACGTCGCCATCGTCGTGCTGCGCAAATTCGACCAGTACGACCAGTCGCTGCCCTTCGCCTTCTGGGCGATGGGCATCGCCCGCTACGAGGTCCTCAGCAAACGGCGGGAATTCTCGCGGCGGCGGGTGCTGTTCACCCCGGAACTCGCCGATCAGGCGGCGGAGCTCCAGCAGGAGATGAGCGCCGAGCACGAAGCCCGTCAGCGCGCCCTGCGGGACTGCCTGCGCGCGGTTGGCGAGCGCGCGACGACGGTGCTGCGCATGCGCTACGAAGAAGCTCTCGAGCCACGCGACATCGCCGATCGCCTCGGCATGTCGTCGGGCGCCATTCGGGTGATGCTCAGTCGGGTGCGCTGCGTCCTCCAGGAATGCATCCAGGCGAAGATCGCCGTCGCGGACCAGCGCTCATGACGGTGCCGCTGCCCCTCATCGACGCCTTCCTGGATGACCGCCTGGACGATGACCAGACCGTGGAGCTGCAGACGTGGTTGGCCACCGATCGCGAGCACCTGCGGGCCTTCCTGCGCATCACGTCCGTGCACCGGGCGCTGCGCCGCGAGTTCACCAGTGCCCAGGCGCACGTGCGCTTCTCGGCGCAGGCACCCAGCGCCACGACCCGCCGACTGCGCATCGCGTCGCGGCGGGGCGGGGTCCGTCGCCCGGTCGGCATGCAAGCGTGGTGGCTGCGTGGAGCGGGCATCGCCGCCGGCCTGCTGCTCGCGCTCGGCCTGGTCATAAGCGGTCGCCGCGCCGGGGATGACGCGGTCCTGATCGCCGCCGGTTCTGCCGTGATCGAGCGCCCGACCGGCCCGGTGCCGGCGCATGCCGGCGATCTGCTGCAGCGCGCAGATGCGCTCGTCGCGACGCAGGGCCCCGTGACCCTGCGCTTCGCCGATGGCACCACGGTGAGACTCGATGCGGATGCCCGGCTCGTCCTGGCGTCCGGAGGAAGCGCCGATCACGGCAAGCGCCTGGAGCTGGGGCTGGGCCGGCTCACCGCGAGCGTCGCCAAGCAGCCCAGCGGTCGTCCGTTGACCATCGCCACCGCGAACGCGGTCGCGGTGGTGGTCGGCACCGAATTCAGCTTGAGCAGCTCCGCCACCGCGACCCGCCTGGACGTCGAGCACGGACGCGTGCGCCTCGAGCGCCAGGCCGATGCCGCGACGGTCGAGGTCGGCGCCGGCGAATACGCGGTGGCGGGCCCGGGCAGCGCCCTGGTGGTGCGCAAGCAGGGGACCCTGCCGGGCGACGCACCCCTGCACGTCGGCGGCGCCCGGCACAACCAGCTCATCGGGCCCGACGGGAAGCGTTTCGTGCTGAAGGGCGCACAGGTCGGGCTCAACCAGTTCTATCACCAGCTCGGTTCGCGCTGGGAATATCGGCTGCTCGCGGACCGCGCCGTCCTCGAGCGCGCCTTCAGCGGACGCCTCGCGCAGCTCGCGGCGATGAAGGCCACTGGCATCAACACCGTGCGCATCTTCGTCGGCGGGGTCGTGGCCCAGGATCCCAGCAACGGCTATGCGACGCCGGAGCAGGGCTACGGTGGCTTCGCCGGCTATGTCCAGCGCCTGGTCACCTATGCGGACGATGCCCGCAACCAGGGCTTCCACGTCATCTTCTGCTACAATGGCGATGATGCGTGGTCCCAGGATGCGCATTGGCCCGCGTATCGCAGGCTGTTCGGCGCGCTGGTGCCGGCGCTCGCGACCAACGGCAACGTGCTCTTCGAACTCATCAATGAACCGGACCTCGATGACCGCGAATGGAGCCGGTGCAGCGTCCGCGCCATCGACCTCTTCCGTTCACTGGGGTATCGGGGCCCGCTCGTGGTCGACCTCGACCATCGCTGCAACTGGTGGTACGAGCCGGTGGTCGACGAGGTCGCACGGCATGATCAGCAGCTGGTCTTCAGTCTGCATTTCGCGAAATGGGTGGGCTGGGCACACACCGCGGACCTGCTGCGCCACGGCGCGGACCGGCCGGTGATGCTCGGACAGGTGACGCCCAATGTGGGCGGTGACCTCGGCGAGCCGGAGGCCATCGCGGCCGCGGTCGCGATGCGTGCGCTGGTCACCCAGGAACTCGCGATCGGCGCCGTGGCGGCGGAATGGAACGCACGCGATGGCCAGCCCCCCACGCCCGGCACCGGCATGACGGACGACGAGGGCGCCCTGGTGCCGAATTCCTGGGGCGTCGGATATCGGGATGGATTCAGCGGCCGCCTGCCCGATTGGCTCCCAGTCGCAACGCCTCCGTGAAGGAACCCCACATGCATCTGCGCGCGAACAACCCCCTCCTGGTCCTGGCGGCACTGTCCTGCGGCCCGCTCGCTGCGGCCGTGCACGAGGTCGGTCCGACGACCCCCCTGGTGCTCTCTCTGGCCGACGTCGCCGGCGGCACCGATGTCCGCAACAATGCCAAGCACAATCCGGGCGGCGGTTACCTCAGCGTCTACGATGGCATCAAGGAATTCGCCTATCCGTCCACCCATGGCAATCAGCTCGGCAACACCGCTCTGGTGAATGACCACGTCTATTGGGACAGCAGCCCGGGCGGCCTCGACTACACCCACACGCCGCACCCCGACCCGGGCTGCGGCAGCACCCTGTGGTGGCCCATCCCTGGGGAGTGGACGGCCTATCAGTTCACGGTGAGCAGCCCCGGAACCTACTCCGTGCTCTGCCGCTTCTCGTCATCGTGGGGGCCGGCCAAGCCGGCCATGGCGGTCCTCACCATCGATGGCGTCGCCAGCGCGCCCGTACCGCTGACGCCGGACGATGCGAAGCTGTGGTCCGATACGCATTACCAGGTGGGCGGGTGGTGGGGACACACCATGGTCAGCGGCACCTTCCCCGTCGCCTGGGCGCTGGGCACCGGCGCCCATGTGCTGCAGGTGCGCATCGACAGCTTCCCCGACAAGCCCACGGACCACGGCAATCTCTGGGTGCATTATTTCAAGATCACCTCCAGCAAGACCGCCGGCAGGCCGCCGGCGGTGGTGCTGAAGCCCGTCGTTCCCCGCCAGCTGGCCGCCGCGAACGCGGCATTCAAGACGGCGGAGGAGTGCGAGCAGAAGGGGCGCCTGGGCCAAGCCATCGCCGCTTATGAGAAGGCGGCCGGCGGAGCGGCGGCCGGCAGCGATCTGAACGATCGCGCCACGGCCAAGGCCAAGTCGCTGCGTGAAGCCGGCGAACAGAAGCTCGCAGATGCCCGCGCCCTTGCGCCCGAGGCGGCGGCGCCCGTCCTGGCGCGGATCGCAAGCGACTATGCCGGTTGCGGCGTGGGCGATGCGGCGCGGCAGGCGTCACCGGGTCAAAGCCAGGCGCCTTCCCAGAAACCCACCGCAGACACCGGCACGGCCGGCTGGACGCCACCCGACAAGCAGCAGGCGCTGTCCGCGCTCAGAACCATGATCGTGGAGACCGCGGGCAGGATCCCGGTCGAAGCGACCATCACCCTGTTCGGGAAGCCCCAGGCGGTGGTCGTCACCAGGTGCGACAAGCAGGGTCTGGATCTCCGGCTCGCCGGCTCCGGCTCGGAGATCAGCCTGCAGTGGCCGCAGCTCGGCAACGAGGACCTGGGGCGTCTGGGGCAGGCGTGCATCCTCGGCCGCGCGGACCAGGCCATGTCCGTCGGAGAGTGGTGCATCGCCTGTGGACTCGACAGCCTGGCGAAGGCCACGCTGAATCGCGCCGCCGAGCTTGATCCGCGGTTGTCGCCGGCAGTGGCCGAGCGCTTGCAGGCGCTCCAGGCCAAGCCGGCGCCGTGATGGCCTGACGGCGCTTCGTCAACCCACGCCGATCGTCCACGTCCGGGACGCGGGCCGCGGGGCCCTCCGCTGATCCTCGACAACGCGGCACGTTGGCTGGCGCCATGGTGCGGCGGAAATGCCGTAACGCGAAGCAGCGGCCGGTAGATTCCGGGAGAATGAACGTCCTGGCCGCGCGCACCGTCCGCCGCCGCGCTCTCCCACTGTGACCATCGGAGGAATCCCATGAGCATCGCCCCACCCATTGCACTTGCTCAGCAGCGCACGACAGCGGCGCGCAGCCGCCGCCGCGCCGCCCTCTTCGCCATGCTCATCGCGTTGCTGATGGCCGGGTCGCCTGCAGCCCATGCCGCGTCCTTCGATGTGAGCCCGACCAGCCCGGCGATCATCCCGTTTTCCAGCGTGATCGGCGGGTCCGACGCCGGCAACAACGCGAAGAACAACGCGAACGGCGGCTATTTCAGCGAGTTCGACAACATCGGCCAGTTCAATTACCCGGCCGGCCATGGCAACCAGCTCGGCAACACGGCGATGGTCAACGACAGCACCAACTATTTCGACAACGTCACCTGGCAAGGCGGCCAGCCGGCCGGCCTGTCGCTTACGGGCGTTCCCGCACCGGACCCTGGTTGTGGCGATGCAGCCTGGTGGCCGGCAACCGGCGACTGGGTTTCGTACCAGTTGAATGTCACGACCGCCGGCACGTACACGGTCCTCACCCGTTTCTCGACGGCGTGGGGTCCGACCGGCACCGTGACGTATCATATGACGATCGATGGGGTCAGCAGCGGGCCAGTCACCATGCGGCCTGATGATATCGCCTATTGGACCCCTGGAGCTGGGGGCTTCCAGCGCCCGATCGATGGCTGGTGGGGCCACAATTACGTCCCGGGCACCATGCCGACCGGTTGGAGCCTGGCCGTCGGGCCGCACGTGCTCAAGGTCTTCATCGACAGCTGGCCCGGCTCGGCGCCTGGCCCCAGCTCGTCGGGCCCGGGCGACATTTGGCTGCATTACTTCAAGGTCTTCGCCGGTGGGACACCGGTGTCCGGGCCGGTGCCCGCACCGACGTTCTCATTCTCTCCCTCATTGGCTTCCACCGCCAACGGCCCGATGGCGACCGGTCCCGTGACGGTGACCATCGCCGATGGCGACCCCACCGCGGTCATCCACGTCACCACCGATGGCAGCACGCCGACCGCCTCCTCGCCCACCTATACCGCGCCCTTCACGATCAGCGCCCTCGGCGCCGCGACCATCAAGGCCCTGGCGATCGACGGCACCGACAGCCCGGTGGCGACCACGACGTTCACCATCGCTTCGCCACCGACAGTCGCGACCGCCGCCAGCGCCGCGCCGAATCCGGTGACGGGCACCACCACGGTGCTGAGTGCGCTCGGTGCATCCACTGGCGCGGGCGGCGAGCCGACGCTCACCTACACCTGGTCGACGACCGGATCGACGCCGGCGGCGGTGCGCTTCAGCGCGAACGGCAGCAACGCGGCGAAGTCGGTCACCGCCACCTTCACCGGCGCCGGCACCTACACGTTCCAGGTCGCCATCGCCGATCCCTTCGGCCTAGCGGTGACCAGCAGCGTCAGCGTGGTGGTGGACCGGACCGTGACGGGCGTGGCGGTCGTGCCGCGCACGGCGTGGATCTCGGCCGGCTCGAGCTTCACCTTCACCGCCGCGGCCGTCGACCAGTTCGGGGCGGCAATCTCCGGGACTCCGACCGTCACGTGGTCGGCGACGGGCGGCACCATCTCCGCGGGCGGGGTCTACACCGCCGGAAATGCCGCGGGCACCTTCTCGGTCACGGCTGCCTCGTCGACGGGCAGCGGTTCGGCGATCGTGGTGGTTACCGCAGGCTTCGCGGTCAGCATCACCTTCCAGCCCGCGCAGACGCCGCCCTTCGGCAATTTCCTGGTCGACAACGGTGCGCTCTTCGGCGATCGCGGCAACGGCCTGAGCTACGGCTGGGATCAGGATCTCAGCACCTGGGCGCGCGAACGCCAAGGCAAGGGCGGCACGGCACCCGATGCCGGCCACGACCGCCTGATCTACCTGCAGCGCGCCGGCAACGCGGTCTTCCGCATCACCGTCCCGAACGGCACCTACAGCGTCCACATCATCAGCGGCGACGCCACCTACTCCGGCAGCGTCTTCAAGATGTCCGCCCAGGGCGTCCTGGTGGTGGATGGGACGCCGACGCCGGCCAACCGCTGGATCGAAGGCACCCAGACCGTGACCGTCACCGACGGCACGCTCGCGGTGACCAGCGCCACCGGGGCGCAGAACAACAAGATCTGCCAGCTCGACATCGCCGTCGTACCCGCAGCCGTCAACTAGAACCCGCGAGGCACCATGCGCCTGATCCCCATCATCATGATCTCCTTCGCGCTGGCAGGTTGCGGCAGCGGAGGGAATTTCGCCTTCGCTCCGGGCACCATCGTCAGCCGCACCAGGGTGACCCACTTCTGGCCCAATGGGCAGATGAAGGACACCGGCTTCATCGCCACCGACAGCCAGGGCAACACCCACCAGGTCGACCAGTGGCAGATGTGGTTCGAGAACGGCCAACTGCAGTGGCAAGGCACCTATACCAGCACCAGCGCGGTGGATGCCAGCCAGCCCTGGTTCGAGTGGAACAGCAACGGTTCGATGCGCGACACCTGGATCGACCGCTGATCGCGTCCCGGCCTCCGCTCGTCGACACCACACGTGCTCCCGTCCGACCGCGGGCGGGGAAAGAGTCACATGCATCTGCGCATCCTGGCATCCGCCCACCTCGTCCTCGGTTCCGCCCTCGCCTGCCATGCCGCCGATGACTTCTATCGCCGCGCCAGCGTGCCGGTGCTCTTCCACGAGTCAGCGTCAAACATCGACGATCTGCGCCTCGGCTACTGGTTCATGCCGCTCGCCACCAACATCGACACCCGGCTGAACGGGGCGACGAGCTACCAGAAGCACGGCCACCTCCAATCCGGCAGCCGGACCTCGCTGCAGTGGGCGCTGCCGTTCACCGACCTCCGGAACGACGGGGATGGCCTGCTCGCTCTCGAACTCTCCAATATCCGCTATCATCAGGATCAGAGCACCACCGATCCGCTGATCGACCTGAACGCCTATGCGTTGACCCTGCATGCGGATCTCGCCTGGCCGATCAGCGGCGGTGGGCACATGGAGCTCGGTCCATTCCTGGGCTATGGCGTCTCCTCGGTGAGCGCGCAGCACTGGAATGGCCTGTTCTGCGAGTTCGGCGCGCGCCTGGGCACCTACTGGACCTTCGCCAGGCACCTGCAGGTCGGCCTCGACCTGCGCTATCTGGGCACGTATGCGCGCCAGGATTTCCCGGTCGGCGCCAGCAGCGAGGAGGTCGTGATCAAGACCAAGGGCGGATCCGCGGGGCTGCAGTTCGGCTACCGGTTCTGATGGCGCAGCCGTAGCGCCAGCAAAGCACCACGCCATTGAAGATTTCCGGTAACACCGCCGCCGACCGGGAAGACTCACTGGCATGGAGCCAACACTGCGGTCGGCAGATTTCGAGACCACCGCGCCTGCGTGGGGATGCACTCCCGCACCGACTCCGGTGGGTTGTGGAGAGCCGTCAGTTGCAGGCGGATCTCCATGCGACTCCGGGATCAACCGCCGCGGCTTCACGCTGTTTGAAGTCGCGATCTCGCTCGGCCTCGCGGCCTTCGGGGTGGTCAGCGTCATGATGCTCTTCCCGCAGGGCATCAAGGCCCAGCAGATGGCCCGCTACCGATTCTTCGCCGCCACCAAGGCCCTTGAGATGGTCGATAGCTACAACTCCTTCAACAACGCCACCGCCAACATCGACAACGAGGCGCCCAATCCCTGGGATGTCCCGACCGGTCGCTGCAGCACCGCCAACGACCTCGAGCGCCGCCTCGCCTCGCCGCGCTTCGGCATCGCGCCCCTGCCAGCGGAGATCGCCAAGCGCCTCGATTCCGATGGCGACGAGATCCGGCAGGTCCTGGGCGAGGGTGGTGCGCTCTATTATTCCCAGCCACAGGCGGCCGCCGGCTTCATGGAGACCGGGACCCCGGCGGCGCCGCCGGTCGAGGCGCAGCGCCTGGTCTTCGCCGTGGTCGGCTATGCGCAGGACAATGCCATCCAGGTGTTCCCCTGGAAGGCGTGGCCATACTACACGCCGTATCCGTCGCCGCCGATGCATGGCTACCACCAGTACGAGGCCGATCCGGCGGTCCTGCAGTCGGTACCTGCGGACGCCCTGCACTACTCCGCGGGCAGCTTCACGGTGGATCCCTTCCAGAACACGCGGGACTGGGACACCGATCGCATGCTGATCGAGGACGCCAACGATCCGGACATGCGCAAGGTCTTCACCTGCACCAATCAGGCCGCCTCCGCAGGTGCCGCCTCCGGCACCGTCGAATATGGCTACAAGCAGCATTTCAAGGAGCGCAGCCTGGACTCGGCGCTGCGCTACTGCGCCGCCGCCCTGTGGTACTGCGAGCGGAAGTTCCCGGGCGCAGCCGCCGCATACTTCCTCACCAGCGCCCCCCTGACGATCTTCCCGACGTCGGTTCCGCAGGATCGGAAAGGCGACCTGGTGAACTGCCTGCGCTTCCTCTCGCACGCCACGACCTGCCTGACCGCCTTCGCCAGCAAGGCCACGCTGGATGCGGGCGTGATGATCCCGCAGCTGACCGTCGACTCGCTGACCTCGCCGGCGGCCCTGGTGACGACGAGCGTCATCATCAACCAGCATGAGAGCTGCCTCGATCTGGCCATGCTGTTCGCTGCGAGCTACCCCTACGACTGGGCCGCTCCCCGGCCGGAGAACCGCATGATCATGATGGATCATCCGCTGCTGGAATACGATCTCTTCCCGACCAGTTCCGCGCCCATGCTGAGCGGACGGATGTGGCCCGGCAATCCGCTGATCACGGCGAGCCAGTGGCGGCCCATCTCCGCCCAGCCGATCGTGCACATCGGGCGCAGCTACCAGTTCCCCAGCGAAGAGATCCCCAGCGCCAATCCGGTGTGGTCCTGGTGGGGCTCCGCGACGCCGCCGACGCCACCCTATGCGCCTGGCCAGCCCAGCACCTTCTGGGGCGACCCCAGCCACTTCACCCTGACCAACAGCTTCGAGCCCAGCGAACGCTGCCGGCAGTTGGTCTTCTGGGCGGTCGATTGGATGCAGTACGAGGACTGCGAGACCGCCCCCAGCGCGACCATCGATGCCAGCCGCTACACCCGCTCCGCGCCCAAGGCGAGGGCCGCAGCGGGTGGCCCGGTGGCCACGGTCGACCAGCTGTTCGATGCGCCGGCGTTCATGGAGTGGGCCCAGCAGACCACCAACCGAAATCCCGAAAAAACCATGGTCTTCACCGTCCCGACCGCCGGGAAGCCCGATGGCTACACCGGCGCGGATGCCGGTCTGCCCAAGACCTTTTCCGATGGCTTCGCCTGGACTTTGCGCTTCGGGAACGACAGCGTCCCGACCCCGCCGACGTGGAATCCCTGGGCGTTCGGGCATAAGCGCGACCAGGGGATGACGCCACTCGCGCCGAGCGACCCCGATCCGCGCAAGCTCTTCCTCGGGCGCTTCGGCGTCGACCGCAACTTCAATGGGCGCCTCGACCGGGGACCGATCCCGGTCTCGGTCCGGCTGCGCGCGCAGACCGTGGCGCGCTTCAACTACTACGATCTGCGCGTCCCCGCGATGATCCGCTGAGGCGACCGATGCGCAGCCACCGCACCATCGGCTTCACCCTCATCGAGATGCTGATCGCGATCGCGCTGGGCGTGATCATCATCACCACCTGCGCCGCCGGCTTCCGCGTGGCCAGCCAATCGATCAGCGTCGCCAATCGCCTGGCGCTCGAGAACACCCTGATGCGTTCCGGGTACTTCGCCGCCGTCACGGAGGCGGACTACTGGGAGTCGTTCGATGATCCGAACGCCATGCCCGCCCCCGCGACGTCGTTGCGGGGGAGCGCCCCGCTGACCTACAACGGCGTCGCCACCGCGCGCGGCATGGCCTTCACGCCCATGAATCAGATGGGCTTCACCTGCGCGGCGCCCACGGGCACCGAGGCCGACCGCGGTTGGGACGGCGCCTACCAATGGCCGGCCAGCGATCCACGCAGCTGGTACCACGGCCAGATCCCGGAGTTCATGCACAACATCGACGGAAAATTCGGCTTCTACGAGGTCTTCACCCACCTCAACAGCGCGCCCAACCTCTCCAGCACGGCATTGGTGCAGAGCGCCAACCTGGTCGCCTATGGAGTAGCGAGCCCCCTGCATACCTGGCTGCCCAACCAGCTCGAAGGCATGAAGAACGCACTGGGGTATTACGGCCTCTACGATTACTTCCCGGCCAACACCTTCTTCGGCTATTACGGTCACGGCGATTGGGGAGACCAGTCCCTGTCCCATGAATGGGCGAACCCGGACGCCCCCAACACCGCCACGCCGAACGGTTCGCAGTTCAAGCTCAGCGGCTTCTCGCAAGGGTACGATTACGCCACGGTCAACGGCCGGAACAACAACACCAACGCGGTCTCCTTCCCCATCGTCCCGGCTTCGGGGTTCACCGATTTCAGAACGGACACGCTGCCGGTCGCGGATCTGGTCGGTCGCAACCACAGCTCGTGGGTGACCAACACCTACCATGCCGCGGGCACCAGCGCCGGCGTCAGCGGCTTCCTCGGCAATGCGCTCGTCCGCACGCCGCTCATGGAATCCCGCCCCGCCTACTGGCCCGCCCTGCACGTCCAGGTCGCGCGCTATGCGAACCAGTGCCGCTTCGCCACCCTGTGCCGGATCACCTGGCGCAGTCCCCTGACCGGCGCCACGGCCGAGGCCTCCTTCACCGTGCTGAGCACGACCTTGCGCGGCGCGCGGCAGCAGCGCCACCAGAGCGGCGGTTGGGCGACCTGGACGAATTCCACCAGTGATCCCATCCTGCGGACCACCGATGCCACCCTCGACAGCCCCTGAGGCGCGCATGCCGATCGTCTCGCGATCTGTTGGCGGCCAGCGCCGCGGAACGGTGCTCATCCTAGTCGCGGGGATCTGCGCCCTGCTCGCATCGCTGTCGCTCGCTTTCATGATCACCATGCGGGCCGCGGCGGAGGAGAGCCGGGCGCTGGTCTGTGATGCGCAGGCGCGGATCATGCTCTATGCCGCCTGCAACTACATCCAGGAGGCGTCACGCCTGGGCTACGACAACGGCCCGGACCATGGCGAGGCCCACGGCTGGATCGATGTCCGTGACGGCAGCGAAGGTCCGAAGATCAACCTCGGCGATCCACCGCGGTTTGCGCGGGGCGTGCCCCGACGCTTCCCCATGTACGTCTGGCAGCAGACCCGCTACGCGATCAGGCCGACCACCGCCTACAATCCCATCAGCACGGACGAGGCCGATGACAGCCGTTTCGGACGTCCGTATCTCGCGAATCCCGATCCGCAGCCGGTCGCCACGGAGTTCTCCAGCGCGAGCTCCACGGGACAGGTGCGGGACCACCTCCATGGCGACGCCCTGATCACTCCCGGCAGGGATCCGGTCGGCACGCCCCGGTGGAACAGCGTCAACCTCTCCTGGTTCCGCATCCTGCGCGTCGACCAGGCCCGCTTCCTGGTGACCTGCGGCGCGGGCCAGACGCAGGGATTCCGCTCCTTCCAGGAGGCGAGCACCGACCTGGGAGCGGATGCCGCGAGCCAGCTGTTCGGAGACGCGGATATGTTCACGCAATTCCGCGATCAGGAGGTCCGCGCCTGGTACCAGGTCGAGTGGAGCCCGGCCGTGATCGGCGGCATCAACAACACCACCGATGGCGGCATCATCGGCGCGGAGCATTTCATCATGCTGCCGGAGAACGCCAGCCACCAGTACTACCCCGGCGGCGTGGCCAGCCAGTCCAACTCACGCAACATGGTCGGAACCATCCGCTGGATCCAGCGGCTGACGACCGAGCCGGCGGCCTGGTGAGCGCCGCCAGCATTCCTGACGCGCACCACCCGGCATCACCGCGGTGGCAGGCCGATGGTGATGGCGCTGAAATCGACGGGATTGAAATCGGCGAGCAGGCCGACCTTGCCCTCCACCGGCTCGCCGAGGTCGGCAGCGGTGATGATGGCCGTCCCATTGATCGTGACGGTCACCTTGCGGCCGATCCGCGTCACCGTGACGCTGACGGTCTTCCACTTGCCAGCGCCGCTGCCGGCGGCCTGGGCGACCTGCGTCCGCATGCCGTTCGCGACCCGCACCAGCGCGGCGCCGCCCTGGCCATCGAGGGTCAGAGCGTCATAGTTCTGGGCATCCTTGAAACCGAAGACCAGACCAGCGATATTATCGAAGCGCGGCATCATGGACACCGTGAAGGCGAAGTCCTTCACGGCCAGTGCGTCGTAGATGCTGAGGTCGAGACCCTCGGCCGACGTATGGTTGTAGTTCCCGTTGACGCACGCCCAGGTGCCACCGAGCGGCGTCCAGTCCTTGGCCACGCCGGCGCTGAAGTCCGCCACGTAGGACTTGGCCACGGTGGTCCGGCTGATGGCGATTCCCATCAAAACCGGAGCGCCGCGCAGTGCCTTGGCGACGATGTCGAGCTTCTGGTTCCGCACCTCGACGGCGATCGGACCGCACTTCGCCCACCCGCCGAGCGGCAGATCGCCGAGCCCGGAGACCACCACCCCCCCGCAGGTGAGGTCGAACACGCGCGCATGGGCGCGCTGGTTCTCGGCGGTCCAGAAAGTGACCTCGTAGCCGCCATCGGGGAGCTTGAAGCTCAGTGCCAAGGGTTCGCTGCGCGCCGTGGAGATGCCGGACGTGAGCATCGCCCGGGTGTCCGCATCGGGCGGAGGCGGGATCATGGCCAGCGACACCGACACCTTCCGCGCATTCGTGAGGGTCATCCCATCCGCTTCGGCCTGTTTCTGGGATTGCCAGTGCCAGCCCTCGATGGTCACCGCCTCGCCGCCGAGGTGGATGCCCTTGAGGAAGGACGGACCCGCGGTCGCGGCCGGCACGGGCGCCGGCTCTGCCAGCGGGGCGGGCACGGTGACGTCCTGGAGGGTGGGCGCGGCGGCGATCACGGGCGCAGCAGGCGGAGCCGCCTCGGCCGGAGGCGCGGGTGGCGTCGTGACCGATTCCGGAACGGCGAGGGCGGCGGTCGGCGG
>JACDGQ010000537.1 GCA_013821615.1 Planctomycetota bacterium | reverse complement strand
GTCGAGCCCGCTCCCGCCCGCAGCGGCCTGCTGCGCAAGGTCGGCAAGGTCTTCGGCCGGCGCGACGAGCGCGAGCTGCGCCTCAAGGTCCTCGAGCGCACGCGCGTCGACCTGCTGGTCGAGGCCGGGCGCCTCGCGCTGCGTTCGGGTGGCGGCCTGGGCCTGCCCGAGACCGCGCTCTCGACCCTGATGCGCGGCGGGCAGGTGACCATCCACGCCGACGACCTCAACCACGCCGAGCGCGAGCGCTGGCGCACCCAGCGCCAGCGCCTGTCCCGGCTCGACGCCGAGATCGCCGCCGTGCGCCTGGCACTCGGCCTGGGCATCGACCCGGACTCCAGCGCCATGCCCGCCCCGCCCCTGCGCCCCGACGAGAAGGCCCACGAAGAGCGCACCTTCGCGACCCTCGACGGCATGGGCACCGATGACCTGGAAGGGCATGCCAAGGCAGCCGCCGAGGAGCAGCAGACGGAAGACCCCACGATCAGGCCGGCGCGTTCGAGCGCCTCGAGCGCGCGTCACCGGCCCCCGCGCAGGCGTTGAAAAACGGCTTGCCGAGGGCTGTGCCGAAGGTGCGCCGAAGCGACTTGAAAGAAGTGTAGATTGACCAGCGTCCGGTCCTATGACCATGCTGCGACAGCAGCGCCAGCGGTTCCGCATCTGCGGTCCCGCGCGAAGAAAGCCCCCTATGCCTGACAACACCCCGGCCCCGCCGCAGAAGCCTCGCGGTCTGCTGCTCATCATGCTCTCGCTGTTCGGCGTGCTGACGCTGTCGCTGCTGATGTGGAGCAAGCTCGGCTCCAAGGACGTGACCTGGACGGCGATGCTGAAGATGGTCGCCGACGGCAAGGTCCAGCGCATCCAGGTCGGCCAGGAATTCGCCGTCGTCACCACCAACAAGCGCCCCGGCCACGAGTCCGAGTCCTTCGCCGTCAACTACCTCACCGGCCGGCTGATGGACAGCGACCGGAAGGAGCTCCGCGAGGCGGTCGATGCCTATTCGCGCGGCGTCAATAATGACCCGGCGCCCGAGATCGACATGGAGGGCGTCAAGCCCCAGGGCATGATGGGCCAGCTCATGCCGCAGCTGCTGCTGCTCGGCCTGCTGGTCGCGGCCTTCTACTTCTTCGTGCTGCGCCGCATGGGCCAGGGCGGCGGCGTGCTGTCATTCGGCAAGTCGCGCGCGCAGCTCATCACCAAGGGCAAGACCGGCAAGACCTTCAAGGACGTCGCCGGCATCGACGAAGCCAAGGAGGAGGTCGAAGAGCTGGTCGCCTTCCTCAAGAATCCCAAGAAGTTCCAGAAGCTCGGCGGCCGCATCCCGCGCGGCGTGCTGCTGGTCGGCCCCCCGGGCACCGGCAAGACCCTGCTCGCCAAGGCCATCGCCGGCGAGGCCGACGCGCCGTTTTACTCGATCTCCGGCTCGGACTTCGTCGAGATGTTCGTCGGCGTCGGCGCCAGCCGCGTGCGCGACCTCTTCAACCAGGCCAAGGACAATTCGCCCTGCATCATCTTCATCGACGAGATCGACGCGGTCGGCCGCAAGCGCGGCAGCGGCATGAACAGCGGCGGCCACGACGAGCGCGAGCAGACCCTCAACGCCATCCTCGTCGAGATGGACGGCTTCGCCTCGACCGACAAGGTCATCGTCATCGCCGCCACCAACCGCGTCGACGTGCTCGACCCGGCACTGCTGCGCCCGGGCCGCTTCGACCGCCACATCTACGTCAACCTGCCCGACATCGCCGGGCGCGAGCAGATCCTCACCGTGCACGCGGCCAAGGTGAAGTTCGACCCCAAGGCCGACCTCTCGATCATCGCCCGCGGCACTCCCGGCTTCAGCGGCGCCGATCTCGAGAGCCTGATCAACGAGGCAGCGCTCAACGCCGCGCGCTACGACCAGGAATCGGTGACCAACAAGGATCTCGAGTACGCCCGCGACCGCGTCGCCTTCGGCCGCGAGCGCAAGGCCGGCAGCCGCGCCATGCCCGAGGACGAGCGCCGCATCACCGCCTACCACGAGGCCGGCCACACCCTGCTGCAGATCGTCGTCGAGGGCGGCGATGACCTGCACAAGGTCACCATCATCCCGCGCGGCCGCGCCCTGGGTGCGACCATGCACCTGCCCAACCAGGACCGCCACACGCATAGCAAGCGCAAGCTGATGGGCGACATCTGCGTGCTGTTCGGCGGGCGCATCGCGGAAGAGCTGTTCTGCGGCGACATCACCACCGGCGCCTCCAACGACATCGAACGCGCCACCGGCCTGGCCCGCGGCATGGTCTACGAATGGGGCATGTCGGAGAAGATGGGTCCGATCAAGTACACCGAGGACCACGACGGCTTCATGGGCAACGAGTCGGTGGTCTCGGTCAGCGCCACCACGCGCCGCGAACTCGACGAAGAGGTGCGCTCGATCATCGACGCGCAGTTCCAGCGCGCCAAGGTGCTGATCGAGGCCAACCGCGACAAGCTCGAGCGCATCGCCCAGGCGCTGCTCGAGCACGAGACTCTCGACGCCGCCCAGGTGAAAGTGCTGCTCGACGGCGGCCAGCTGCCGCCGCGCCGCTCGACCGTGACCATTCCCAAGGTGGACAGCGTCGCGCGTGAGAGCCGGCCGGAGCCGACCTCGCACCCGGGTCCGGCGTTGGAGCCGAAGCTGGCGTGAATGGAGAGGCTGGCGGCTGACGGCTGACGGCGGACGGCCGACAGAGGCTGATGGCTGATAGCTGTTGGCTGATGGCTTGCGGCCGACGGTCGACAGCCGTTGCTACCCCGATGTGAGCTGAGCTCGGGCATCTAGAGTTAATCCACCCCAGTATCACGCAAACGTGCGGTGCGGGTTGTTGTCAGCTGTCTGCTGTCAGCCATCAGCCATCAGCCGTCATCCGTCAGCCGTCAGGCATCCCAACTGAATCAAGCAGCGCCTGCTTCATTTGCATCACCCTCTCACTCTTTTCTTGACCAGGGGCGCCTGCCGCCGATGGTGACCGCGGCTAATTCCGGCCACCAAACCCCTCTAAGGGAACCCGCATGAAGAAGCTCCTTGTGGATTCCAGAAATTCTTGCCGGAAAGTTCCAGAAATTCTTGCCGGATGTTGGAGGATGTCGCGTGCTGGTTTTGGTGCAAGTGGTCGGGCGACCTTCGGGCGGAGACTTGGGGGACTCTGTCC
>JACDGQ010000536.1 GCA_013821615.1 Planctomycetota bacterium | reverse complement strand
ACGCGCGCCGATCCGACGCTGGACGCGGTCGAACTCGCCGCCAACGCCGCGGTCTGCCTCGCCATCCTCAACCTCGACGAGACCGTGAGCCGCCAATGAACGCCACCCGCCGCCAGTTCCTGGCCCGTGCCGCCGCCGGCCTCGGCGTCGCCGCACTCGCGCCCAGCGGTCTGCTGCGCGCCGCCGAACCGCTCGCAGCACGGGTGGGCGGCATCCCCGGCCTGCCGCACTTCCCGGCGAAAGCCAAGCGCGTGATCGTGCTGTGGCAGGGGGGCGGCGCCTCGCACGTCGACCTCTTCGACCACAAGCCGGGCCTGGAGGCGATGCGCCTGAAGGACCTGCCGGATTCAGTACGCAGCGGCGTGCGCCTGTCAGCGATGACCTCCAGCCAGAAGTCCTACCCGATCCTGCCCGCGCTGAAGCCGTTCCAGGCGTATGGCAAGTCGGGCACGTGGATGAGCAGCATGCTGCCCGGCATCGGTGCGATCGCCGACGAGCTGTGCCTGATCCGTTCGATGCAGACCGAGGCGGTCAACCACTCGCCCGGCGTGACCCTGGCGATGACTGGCGCGCAGGTGCCGGGCCGGCCCAGTCTGGGCGCGTGGCTGACCTACGCGCTCGGCGCGCAGGCCGCCGACCTGCCCGGCTACGTGGTGATGACCTCGACCGACGTCAAGCGCACCTGCGGCCAGTTGTTCTACGAACACTACTGGGGCAGCGGCTTCATCCCCTCGCGCTTCCAGGGCGTGCGCCTGCGCGGCGAAGGCGAGCCGGTGCTGTACCTGGGCGACCCCGCCGGCATCAGCCGCGCGCAGAAGCGCGATCTGCTCGACGACCTCGGCGACCTCAACCGCCACCGCCTGGCGCAGCAGGGCGACCCCGAGATCGACACGCGCATCGCCCAGTACGAGATGGGCTACCAGATGCAGGCGAGCGTGCCCGAACTGCTCGACATCTCGAAAGAGCCCAAGCACGTCCTCGACCTCTATGGCCCCGACGTGCTGCGCCGCGGCAGCTTCGCCTTCCACTGCCTGCTCGCGCGCCGCCTCGCCGAGCGCGGGGTGCGCTGCACCCAGCTCATGCACAGCGGCTGGGACCAGCACGGGAACCTCGACACCCAGCTCGCCGAGCAGTGCCGCGACACCGACCAGCCGAGCGCCGGCCTGGTCATGGACCTCAAGCAGCGCGGCCTGCTCGACGACACCCTGGTGGTGTGGGGCACCGAATTCGGACGCACGGTCTTCGTCCAGGGCGACATCACCAAAGCATCCGCCCACGGCCGCGACCACTTCGGCGGCGCCTACAGCCTGTGGCTGGCCGGCGGCGGCATCAAGGCCGGCCACGTGCACGGCGAGACCGACGACTTCGCCTACAACGTGGTCAAGGACCCGGTCAAGGTCCATGACCTGCAGGCGACCATCCTGCACCTGATGGGCATCGACCACACGCGGCTGACCTACCGCTACCAGGGGCGGCAGTTCCGGCTCACGGATGTGGCTGGAGAGGTGGTGCGGGGGGTGGTGGCCTAGCGCGACGGCGCGTCAGCAGTCGTCATCGATCGCTGGATGGTGTGGCAGGAGTGCGCTCGAGCCCGCGGACCGCGTCAGCTGAACATGACGGTGCGAACGCACTGGCACGTGCCCGTCTCCGCGGTCCGAGTGCGCCGGCGCGCGAGGACCCCGGGCTATTCCTGACTGCGCGAGGCCGCGAATTTCCCGAACAGGTCATCAGCGGGGCTGGTCACACCGCCCGGACCACGGGTCGAGACGTGGGTATAGATCATGGTCGTGGTGATGTCGCTGTGCCCGAGCAGTTCCTGGATGGAGCGCAGGTCCTGTCCGCGCTCGAGCAGGTGGGTCGCGAAGCAGTGGCGCAGCGTGTGGGTGCAGGCCGGCACCAGGATGCCAGCCGCGCGGTAGGCGAGCCGGTAGGTGGACTGGATGTGATTTTCATCCAGGTGATGGCGCTTGGGCCTGCCATCCTGTGGATCGCGACTGATCCGCTGGCTGGCGAAGACGTACTGCCAGGGCCACTGCTGCGCGAGCGTGAGTCCCTTGCGCGCCATGGCCTGGGGCATGTTCACGGCCGCCTCGCCGCGCTCGCGGTCGATCAGGTATTGCTGATGGCGGACCCGCAAATGCTCGCGCAGCGGCGCAACCGCGACGGCCGGCAGCGGGACCATGCGATCCTTGCCACCCTTGCCGCTGCGCACCACCACCATGCGCCGCTCCAGATCCAGGTCCTTGGTGCGCAGCCGCAGTGTCTCGAGCAGGCGCAGCCCACCGCCGTACTGCAACAGCGCGACCAGGCGCGGCAACCCGGCGATGTGGTCGAAGAAGGCCGCGACCTGTTCCTGCGAGAGCACGGTGGGCAGGCGCCGGGTCTTCTTCGCGCGCACCATGCGCAGTGCCCCTTCCGGCAAAGGCCGTTCCAGCACCTGCGCATACAGGAAGACCAAAGCCTGCAGCGCTTGGCACTGCGTCGCCGCCGCCACGTTGCCGGCGACGACCAGGTGACTGAGGTAGGCCGTGACCTCACCAGCTCCCAAATCGGCCGGGTGGCGCCGGCCGTGGAACATCACAAAGCGCCGCGCCCACCCCAGGTAGGCCTCGTAGGTGCGCTTGGAGAAGTACCGTACGGCGCACGCGTGCTCGATGGCCCTGCCAAGATCGGCAAGATGGATGTGGTGTGCGGTCCCAACGCCAGTTATGGCCTTCTCCTGAGCGCGTCGCTCCTCAGCGGTGGGGTCATCCCGCGGATTTGGACGAGGCGTGTTGGCTTCAGGCATGGGATGTTAGGTCAATAAAAACCCTATTCCCCTTCCATGCAAGCATAATTTTGACAGACCAGATCCTCGAATTCCTGGGTGTCGCTGGGAGCTCTGAAGGTGCTACGCAATTGGTTGGAGCGTGGAATCATAACACCAGTCACCACATCCGGCGACTCGGCTCGTGGGCTGCCGTTCCCGCCCTTCCAAGTGCCTGCCAACATACCCTAACACGGTCCTGGGACTGGTTAGTTTGCTGCTAATGGAGTACCTTGGATCATTATTGGCCTGTTTCGAGGTCCCATACCATGTTAGACCACTTCTCAACAACATGACATATCCAATTGCAGTATTGCTCGGAATCGCCCTTTTTGTTATTGTCGACATTATTGGATCTTACGCTTCTAGA
>JACDGQ010000535.1 GCA_013821615.1 Planctomycetota bacterium | reverse complement strand
CCGCAAGGTGCCGAGGGCTGGAGCGATGCGCGCGAGCAGCTCGTCTGGCACGGCTGGTTCGCGAACAGCGGCCAGCTCCAGGCGAGCGTCGAGGCGACCCTCGCGACCGGACGCACCGCCACCGTGCTGCTGCGCCTCGCCGGCCAGGAGCGCAGCGCGTCCTTCACCGGCGCCGGCGACCATCCGGTGACCGTCACCTTCCCGCCCTTCGATCTAGTGACGCTCGGCTACCACGACCTGGTCCTGGAAGGCACCGCGCGCAGTGGTCAGGACTACGGCACCATCGCCGCCCTGACCCTGTCCGGCGAGGCGGCCGCCGCTGCGCAGTTCAACCTCAAGCCGCGCCGCAACGCCGCCTCGGTGCACCTCAGCTACCCGCTCGACAAGGACGTGCAGGGCACCGCGTTCTACAACGAGGTCACGGTGCGCGCTGAACCGCGCTGGACCTACTACATGGCCTGCGGCTTCCAGCGCGGCTACTTCGGCATCCAGGTCAACAGCGACACCGAGCGGCGGGTGATCTTCTCGGTCTGGGACAGCGGCCACGAGGCCGCCGACCGCGCCAACGTCGCTGCGGCGGACCGCGTCGCCCTGATTGCCAAGGGCGAGGGCGTGGTGGCCGGCGACTTCGGCAACGAGGGCACCGGCGCGCACAGCCACCTCGTCTACCCGTGGTCGGCCGGCACCACGTACCGCTTCCTGGTCACCGCCAAGCCCGATGGCACCCACACCGACTACAGCGGCTGGTTCTGGTTCCCCGAGCGCAAGGCGTGGGGCCTGATCGCGACCTTCCGCGCGCCGCGCGACGGCGGCGGCCTGCGCGGGCTGTACTCCTTCGCCGAGAACTTCACCGGCGCCAACGGCGACCAGCGCCGCTGCGCGGAGTTCGGCAACCAGTGGCTGCGCACCGGCGCCGGCTGGACCGAGCTGCTCACCGCGCAGTTCTCGCACGACCAGACCGGTGAGGTCGACCGCCGGGATCGCGCCGCCGGCGTGGTCGACGGGCGCTTCTACCTCGCCACCGGCGGCTTCGTCGACGAACCGCTGAAGAGCGGCACCATCCTGCATCGCCCGGCGCTGTCCAAGGCGCCGGCCGACCTGCCCGCTCCCTGACCCCCCTCCGGCCGGCCTGCGCCGCCACCGCCCGGCAACGCCATGGCGGGGCGCGGCGTAGAACCGGCACCACCTGTTCTGCGAAGGAATCACCATGACCTCCCTGCTGCGCGCCGCCGTCCTCGCCGTCGTCACCTGCGCCGCGGCGCACGGGGCGGTCGACCCCTACGACCAGTCGCAGGTCCCGCTCGAGGTCGACACCCACGACGCCAGCCTGACCAAGATCGTGGTGGTCGCCGGCCACGCCAGCCACGGCCCGGGCGAGCACGAGTTCTTCGCCGGCAGCGCGCTGCTGATGGACATGCTCAAGCAGACCCCGGGGGTGTTCCCGGTGCTGGCCCACGACGGTTGGCCCAAGGACGAGAAGATCTTCACCGGCGCCAAGTCCGTGGTGTTCTACATGGACGGGCGCGTTGGCCACCCGGTCGGCAAGCACCTCGATCTGCTCAAGCCGCTGATCGATGCGGGCGTGGGCTGGGTCAACCTGCATTACGCGGTCGATTACACCAAGCAGGACGGCGCCACGGTGATCGACTGGATGGGCGGCTTCTACGACGCCGAGATCTCGATCAACCCGCACTGGAAGGCCGACTTCACCGCCCTGCCCGAGCACCCGGTCACGCGCGGCGTCAAGCCCTTCGCCATCGCCGACGAGTGGTACTACAACATGCGCTGGAAGGGCGGCACCCCTGAGGCCACCAAGGGCCTGACCCCGATCCTCACCGCCACCCCGCCCGACGCGACGCGCGGCACCGCCGACGCCAAGAGCCACCCCGGCCGCCCCGAGATCACCGCCTGGGCCTACGAGCGCGAGCACGACGGCCGCGCCTTCGGCTTCACCGGCGCCCACACCCACACCAACTGGGCCAACGACGACTTCCGCCGCCTGGTGGTGAACGCGATCCTGTGGACCGCGCACGTCGAGGTGCCCGCGACCGGCGCGCCGTGCGTGCTGGCCGAAGGTGCGATCGAGCGGAATTTGGACAAAAAGAAGAAGTGAGGCGCGGATCGGGGCGCGCACTCCGCGCCCCGATCCTGCTGGTCATGCGGCTCAGGTGATGAGGAGGATCCTCGTCCCCTTCGGCACCTGTCCAAACGGTAGGGGCAGGAGGATGGTCCTTCCCACGCCGCGGCTGAAAAACTCTACGCCTGCAATGAACGTCCTTTGCTCGGTACCATCGGGAAGGATCAACCGTACCTCGCGCCCCTGCGCGATCGCATATTTCTCGCACATCGCCAATGGAATTGGCGGCACCGGGATGACGCCACGCTCCGCGACGTGGAACGAGTCCTCCACCACGATGAGCAAGACACCGTCATCAGCTTCTGACATGACGCTCAATCCCCAACCGCCACCCACAGCCGGCGCAGCGCGTCGGGCCAGTCGCGCGCCGGCATCAGCATGGTGGCGACGCCGTCGGCGTGCGGGGTGAGCAGCGGGAAGAACGGCGTCTTGAGCCAAGGCACCGGCAGCTCGCGGCGGTGCACCATGACGGTGGTGTAGAACACCGCGCGGCCGCCGGTGAGGGCGCGCGGGATGGCCAGGCGCATCTTGCGCGTGCGCTCGTCGGCGAGCAGGTCGGCGAAGCGCTGCAGCTCGGCGTCGCCGGTCTGCTCGCCCTTGAGCGCGTAGAGCGAGGAGGCGATGCGCGCGAGCTCGTCGAGGTGGTCGTCGTACCACTCGTCCGGGCTCCACAGCACGGCCGCCGGGTGGTCGTGCGGCCCGGGCGCGAAGAGCAGGGTGTTGGCCTGGATGATGTGGCCCCAGTGCACGCGGCCGCGCTTGCGCAGCGGCCACTGGTCCTGGTAGACCAGGCGCAGCTGGTCGTCGGGCGTAGCGCGCATCCAGGCCGGCTGCCGTAGGCGCTGGGCGACGCGCTGGAACAGCCCCATGCGCCGCTGGCGGTCGGCATAGGTGGCGCGCGTCAGGCGCAGCACCTGGCCGGCGAGCACCGCGAGCGGGCGCTCCTCGTCCTGGGCCTCGGGGTCGTACGCGCTCATGGGCGCGCGGCGCGGACGCGACTCATGCCGGTGCGGGCGCAGGCGCCGCGGACGCTGGTGACG
>JACDGQ010000534.1 GCA_013821615.1 Planctomycetota bacterium | reverse complement strand
GCTCGCCGCCTGCCGGCGCGCGACCCTGCCGGGACTGGCGATCGTGCCGCTGGCCACCTGCCGCGAGCGCGCCTGGGCCTGCCTCGACGGCCGCCGTGAAATCGACGAGGCGCAGGTGATGCTGTGCATCGGCACCACCTGCCTGCTGCCGGCGCGCGATCCCGAAGCCCTCGCGCTGCGCCTGGTCGAGGCCGGCCGGCGCCTGGCAGAACGTCGCGCTGAGCGCACCGGCGTCGCGGAGGCGCCATGAGCGCGGCCGCCTGCGGGTCGCCATGACCACCATCCCCATCGCCGCTCCACACGATGGCCAGCACGTCGCCGCGCAGGTCGGCGACGTCCTGGACGTCGTGCTGGCGGAGACGGCGGGCAGCGGCTTCCAGTGGCGCCTTGCCGGACCGCCGGCGGGCTGCGCGGTCGCCGGCGAGACGCGCATACCGGGAGATGTGAAGCACCCGGGCCAGCCCGGCAGCCACCGCTGGCAGGTGGTCGTCGGCGCCGCCGGCAAGCACACGCTGACGTTCGCGCTTGGACGCGGTTGGGAGGATGATTCGCGTCAGCGCGTGGCGATCACCGTCACCGTGAACTGAATCGCTCGACCGCTGGGGAGGGCATGAGCGCGCTGCGCCAGACCTCAAAAAAAGAGGTTCCTCGCCATCCGTGGTTGATCCATTGCCTACTCGGGTCTCGTCGATCAAAATACGAAAGACAGAATCGAACAAGAGGAACGGAGGAACGGAGGACAGCCAAGCGATGGCGATGCCGTTTTCCCCGATTTCGCTTTTTTCACTGACTCCCTGCCTTCCTCCGTTTCTCCGTTCCTCTTGTTCGATCAGGTTTCGCTTTCCCCGCAATGGACGGAAGGTTTCCACCTCGGACGACGAGGAACCAAAAAGAGTGCGGTGCCGGAGGACCGGCACCGCACGTGGTGGATCTCGAGCATGTCCTGCCTGGATAGTGCTGGACGGCGCCGCCCCGCCCTCACTCCGCGACGGTCTGCAGCGTCCAGAAGTCGTCGGACAGGTCGGGGTCGGTGAGGTAGCCGTAGGGCATGGTGAAATAGCCCTTCATGCCCCACTTGGGGCCCCAGGAATTGCGTACGATGAAGGCCTGCTTGCTCTCGTCGTAGCCGACCGCGAGCACGGCGTGGCCACCCAGGGTCGTCTCCTTGGGGCCCGGCATCGAGACCACGCCGGTCTTGGCGACCACGGCCGATTCGAAGCCCTCGTAGACGGTGAAGCCGAAGACGAACGGGAAGCCGCTCGCCAGGGTGCCCTTGAACTGCGAGAGCAGGCGCGGCACGCGCTGGTAGGAGAGCAGTTTGTGCTTCTTCGCTTCGGCGTAGACCGCGGCCGGCGGCTTCTGAGTGAATTTACCGGGATTGGCGTCGCTGTAGGTCCACGCGGTCTCGGGCGGGGCGCCCAGGTTGTGCACCGACTTGACGCCATCGCGGATCATCGCGCCGCTGTCGGACGCGACGGTGTGCTCCATGTCGCGTTCGTTGTAATAGATGAACAGGCGCGATGGGGTGAAGACCTTCTTGGCCTTGGCCTTGAGCTGCGCGAACTCGAGCGCGCCAGCGATGGCGTTGGCGGTGCAGCTGCCAATCTGGCCCTGGTCGTAGACGGTCTTCGGGCACTGCTTGCGCAGGTCGACCTTGGCGGGCAGGGCGCGCATGATGGCGTGCGGCGCAGCATAGAGCAGGTCGCGGTGATCGGGGAGGTCGGGAACCCAGCCGTACTTGTTGGCCATGCGATGTCTCCTTGACGGTGCGCCCCCAGGCGGGGACGGGTGATGGCGGAAGGGAGCGGCCGCAGCGCGGCGTGCGCTGCGGCCAGCGTGAAGTACTGCGAAATCATCCAGGAACCGGAAGCGATTCCGACCAGTCACGGAGCTTGTCACCCGGGGCCGAGCGGTCCACTGTCGAGGGCAGCTGTCGTGGAACCTCCACAGCCGCCGCCTGCCTCGGCGAACGGTCAGGTTTCCCTCTCCGCCCGCTGCTCACGGAAGCGCCGCAAGGGTACCGGGACTTCCGGACTTCCGGACCTCCGGACGCTCTCCTCAATGCACGCTGCCGCCGCGCACCACCAGCGGCTCGAGCGCTTTTTCCGCCGGCACGTGCGGGCAGCCGGCCGGGTAGGCGCCGCCCTCGGGGCGCGCCCAGGCCACCGCGTTGCGCAGCAGCTGCTGCACCAGCGGATGATGGTAGGTCGGGTAGGCCTCGTGGCCGGGGCGGAAGTAGAAGATCTTGCCGGCGCCGCGCCGATAGGTCACGCCGGAGCGGAAGGCCTCGCCGCCCTGGAACCATGACAGCAGCACCACCTCATCCGGGTTGGGGATGCCGAACGGCTCGCCGTACATCTCCTCCTGCTCGATGTCGAGGTGCGTGCCGGGCAGGCCGCGCACGATGGCGTGGCCGGGGTTGCAGAACCACAGGCGCTCGCGCTCGCCGGCCTCGCGCCAGCTCAGGTCGCAGCTGGTGCCCATCAGGCGCTTGAAGATCTTGGAGTGGTGGCCGCTGTGCAGGACGATCAGACCCATGCCGTCGAGCACGCGCCGCTGCACGCGTTCGACGACCGCGTCCGCGACCTCGCCGTGGGCGGCGTGGCCCCACCAGGTCAGTACGTCGGTGGCCGCGAGGCGCGCGTCGGTCAAGCCGTGCTCCGGCTCCTGCAGGGTGGCGGTGGTGGCGCTGATGCCGGGATCGGCATTGAGCGCAGCGGCGAGCGCGCCGTGCAGGCCCTGCGGATAGATGCTCGCCACCAGCGGCACCTGCTGCTCGTGGACGTTCTCGCCCCATACGGTGACGCGGATGGTCATGGGCTCTCCTAGCTGGTGCGCGCGGCGCGCGGCACGCGGGTGGTGGCGCGCGGCACCAGCACCACTGGCAGCTCGAGCGCGGCGACGCTCGGCGCCTTGCCGGCGGTGGGGCGGTGCAGCAGCGTGGCGATGGACTGCGCCGCCCACGCGCCGAACTCGCCCATCGGCTGGCGGATGGTGGACAGCCCGATGATGTCCATCAGCGGATGGTCGTCGAAGCCGATCACCTGCACATCGCGCGGCACCTGGCGGCCGCGCGCACGCAGCTCCTCGAGCACGCCGACCGCGATCATGTCGTTGACGCAGACGATGCCGTCGACCTGGGCGTGGTGGGCGAGCAGCGCCGCGGCCGCGGCGCGCC
>JACDGQ010000533.1 GCA_013821615.1 Planctomycetota bacterium | reverse complement strand
GGCCCGAGCTGCTGGCCATGATCCTCGAGGCGAAGTTCGGCCAGCACCTGCCGCTCAATCGCCAGAGCGAGACCTATGCCCGCGAGGGCGTGGAGCTCGACGTCTCGACGCTGGCCGACTGGGTGGGTGCCTGCACGGCGACGCTGGCGCCGTTGACGGCGCTGATCCGCGCACACGTGATGGCGGCCGAGCGCCTCCATGGCGACGACACCACCGTGCCGGTGCTGGCCAAGGGCAAGACCAGCACCGGGCGGCTGTGGACCTACGTGCGCGACGACCGGCCGTTCGCGGGACCAGAGCCGCCGGCGGCGGTGTTCTTCTACTCGCCCGACCGCACGGGTCAGCACCCGAGAAGTCACCTGGCCGGCTACGCTGGGATCCTGCAAGCGGACGCCTACGCCGGGTTCAACGGCCTCTACTCGGAGGCCCGCAAGCCGGGGCCGATCACCGAAGCAGGCTGCTGGGCGCACGGGCGGAGGAAGCTATTCGAGCTGGCCGAGGTCGCGCGCGCCCCGCTCGCGGTGGAGGCGGTGCGGCGGATCGACGCCATCTTCGATGCCGAGCGCGCCATCAACGGCCTGCCCCCAGAGCAGCGCCTGGCCGTGCGCCAGCAGCACGTGGCGCCGCGCGTCGCGGATCTCGAAGCCTGGATGCGCGCCGCCCGCGGCAAGATGTCGCGCCACGCCGACGTCGCCAAGGCGATGGACTACATGCTCCGGCGCTGGGACACCTTCACCCGCTTCCTCCACGACGGACGCATCTGCCTGAGTAGAGTCGAGGACAGGCGCGGTAGCTGTAGCCGCCCGCTGGGTTGTCGGCAGGGCTTTCGCTCTGCCCCCTCAAGCCGGGCTAGCATGACCCCGTTTCCTGTCCCCGCTCGTCAAACCGGACATGCAGATTGCCCGCATCCGGCTTTCTCCCGTCCCATCAAACCTTCGCTCTCGGCAGGTCGATGCGCCGTCGGGGGACGGAGTAGAGGTCGAGCGTCTCATAGAGATACTCGTTCGGGATCTGGCGGAACCCGACGCCTCGTCGCCCCGTCCGGCGCATCAACCAACGGCGGACCCGTCGTTCTGTGTATGCGCGGATAAGGTCATAGATTTCCATGACCGGACCCTGGTCAAAGTAGCCGCACCAGCCGCGTATCATGCTGCTGATGCGGGCAACCGTGCTGACAGGATCATCCGGATACCACTGGGGCGTGGTCCGCCCGTGAATACGTCTGAGCAGGCTCTTCACCGCCTTCCGCGATGGCCGGGTGCCGATGTAGGGACGCCCAGCCTTGCCGTAGAAGCGACCGACCGTGTAGCCCAGGAAGTCGAAAGACTCCTCAGGCAGCCGGGCGATCCGGGTCTTTGACGCATTCACCTCCAACCCGAGCCGCGTCATCAACGCCGTCATCCGTGTCATCGCCGCCTCTGCGTTGCCGGGTCGGCAGCAGATGACGAGATCATCGGCATAGTTGACAACGTGGGCATCGAGTTGGTCCTGGTGGCCATGAAGCTGCCAAGCCAACAGAAAGCGCCGGAAATAGCAGTTCGCTGCCAGGGGCGAGATCACCCCGCCTTGCGGCACGCCCCGCTTTGTCCGCCGCGCTTCGGTGGTCTGAACCGGACGTCCTCTGATGACCTCCACGACCGGTGCCGTGAGCCAGCCCTTGATCGTGTGAAGCATACGCCCATCGGAGATGCGCCGGGACAGACTGCGCATCAGGGGCGAGTGCGGTATCGAGGTGAAGTAGTCGCGCAAGTCCGCGTCCACCACCTCCCGCCGCCCATGCTGCGTCACGTGCCAGTAAACCCGTCGGAGAGCCATCTTGGCGTCCAGCCCGGGGCGAAAGCCATACTGCTGGGGCAGCAGGTCCGCCTCGAAGATGGGACCAATGACCAGCACTGCCGCCATCTGGACCACGCGGTCCCTGATGCACGGAATGCCGAGAGGCCGCTGGCCTCCATTGCTCTTCAATATCCATACCCGCAGGAGGGGCTTGGGAGCGTAGCGCCCCGAAATCAGCTCCTCCCGCAGCGTTTCCAGCCAGCACTCTTGTCCCTGAGCCTCGATCTGGCCGAATGTCTCGCCGTCGATCCCCGACGCTCCCGCATTCGCGCGGCAGCGGCGATAGGCCTCAAGCAGGACATCCTTTCGGCAGACCTTGTCCCATAGGGCATAGAAGCGGAAGGCTGGTTCAGCCTTAGCTTTCGTCTGTAGCGAGGTCTGTAGCGTCTCAACCGTTTTGGATGGTGTTGGTAGACTCATCGTCAATCACCGGGCTGTCAGCCCTTCCCTCGCCTGGGACGGGTCAGGGTTCCTTCCCTCCGCCGGCGTTACCCGGCCTCAGCGGTACTACGAACCCATCCGCCATCTGCGTCCGCCGGCGCTGGCCCTCGCGGGTTCGCCGTTGGCGTGGAGTTGCCGCTCCCCGCCACGGTCGCAGACTTCCCTTGTTGCGCACCATTCATGTCCCGTGCGTGCTGCCATCATTACCCCGGTGGGATCGCCGGCTGCGTGTCTCGCTCGCTTGACCGACGACGGCGGCCTTCCCCGTTGTTAGGGCGGGTCGGCTCCCACATTGGCTGTTTCGAGGCCTGCTCGATGTTCACTCACGTTGCGGCCCGCACGGTCCGCTGCCCCCCAAGAGGAGGCTTTTCTCGAAGTGCTTCAGGCCATTCGTCGCCTCCTGACCCGCCCCGAGTGCTTCCGGCTGGAGCGAGAGTTTGCCGGCCTGGATTTTCACCAGGGAGAACAGTGCGCCTTGCCAAGGCACACCCAACAACGCCGCCGAGCGCGCTCTGCGCGGTATCGCCCTCGGGCGCCGCTCGTGGCTGTTCGCAGGCTCGGACCGTGGCGGCGAGCGCGCCGCGGCCATGTACTCGCTCCTCGTCACCGCCAAGCTCAACGACGTCGACCCGCGCGCCTGGCTCGCCGACGTGCTGGCCCGCATCAACGACCACCCCGCTTCGCGCCTGCATCAACTGCTACCGTGGAACTGGCGCAAACCCGCCCGGGACACCGCCATCGCAGCCTGAGCACACGCACCCGCGGCCTTGGCCGGATGCTTACGCTGGACCCGCCCGGCACGAGCGCCGACTCGCCGCAGCTTTCTCTCTTGACCGTCTGATCCTGCCTGCACGCGCTCACTTTGCGGCTGGCGTCATGAATGTTGGGTCATCCCCTGGAA
>JACDGQ010000532.1 GCA_013821615.1 Planctomycetota bacterium | reverse complement strand
CCGTGCACCCGCCAGGGCCGTCAGCCGCCGTGCGTCGCGGCGCTGGTCGCGGCGCGCGTGGCGCGCGTGGTCGCCGCGATCGGCGACCCCAACCAGGATGAGGCGGGAGAGCAGCTCGAGGCCGCCGGCATCGCCTATGAGGAGGGTTGCCAGGCGGAGCTCGCCGCGCACCTGCACGGCGGCTTCCTCAGCCGCGTCGCGGTCGGCCGCCCGCGCTTCACCGGCAAGTGGGCGATGACCCTCGACGGCTCGATCGCCACCGGCGAGCTCGATAGCGCGTGGATCTCGAGCCTGCCGGCGCTGGCCGCGAGCCGGCGCCGCCGGCGCGTCTTCGATGGCATCGTGATCGGCTCGGGCACCGCCTTCCACGACGACCCCAGCCTGCTCGCGGCGCAAATCGGTGAGCGCACCCCGGTGCGCATCGTGCTGTCCTCGCGCGCCGAGCTCAAGGACGGCTCGATGCTGGTGGCGACGCGCGCCCAGGCGCCGGTGCTGGTGGTGCACGGGGCGCACGCGCCCGCGGAGAACCTCGCCGCGCTGCGCTCGCACGCCATCGAACTGCTCGCCGTCGCCGACCCGCACGACGCGCTGCAGGTCGCGCAGGCGCTCGGCCAGTACGGTTTCAACGAGCTGCTGGTCGAGGGCGGCGCGCACATCCATGGCGCGTTCCTGCGCGCCGGCCTCTACGACCGCCTCGAGCTCTACACCGGCTTCGCCACCCTCGGCGGCGGCCTGCCGGTGTGCAGCGGTCTGGGCGTGGCGACCATCGCCGAGGGCCAGCGCTGGGAGGCGGAAGCGCCACCCCGGCTGCTGGGGGAGACGGTCGCGCTGCGTTTGCGCCGGCCACGGCCGGTCAGCGCGGTGGACCAGGAACCGATCGTGGTCATCGGATGAGTGCGGAGTGCGGGGTGCGGAGTGCGGAGTGCGTTGTCCACCTGGAGCCGACCGGTGTCCTGGCGCGTAATTGGTGGCATGAGTGTCCGAAGGCGCACGGGCCCTGAGTCGGGCACGCACTCCGCACCCCGCACTCCGCACACCGCACTCCGCACACCGCACTCCGCACCTCCCGATGCCTGACAGCGCAGAAGTCCGCTTGGTTCCGTTGCGCCAGCCGGTAAGCACATCCGCCATGCTCGATTGGCTGAAGCTGGTACGCGTGTCCGGGCTGTTCACCATCGTCAGCAACCTCACCGCCGCGGTGTTGATGGCGGTCTACGCCAGCGAGGCCCTCGACCTGCGCATCCTCGCCAAGCGCTTCGCGCAAGGCGGCGAGATCCGCGTGCTGTGGGTGATCGCGGCGAGCTTCCTGCTCTACCTGTCCGGGATGATCTGGAACGACCTCGCGGACGTCGACCGCGACCGCACCCTGCATCCGCGCCGGCCGCTGCCGTCCGGGCGCATCAACCTCGCCGCGGCCTATGTCGCCGGGGTGGTGTTCGCAGTCGGGGCGCTGCTGTGCGCCGCGATGGTCGACCTGCAGCGTGCGCCGCAGCACGGCCCTCCGCACGCCTTCTATGCCGCCGGCGTGGTGCTGTCGCTGATCTTCCTCTACAACCTGGTGACCAAGGACGTGCCCTACCTGGGCAGCCTGACCATGGCCCTGGTGCGCTTCGCGCACGCCATCTTCGCGCTGCTGCTGCTCGGGCCCGACTACCTGCAGCTGGCCGTGCTCGGTCCAGTGGCCGCTCCCGGACAGGGCTACCTGCTGGTCTATCCGCTCGTGCTCGGCGCCTACATCCTGGGCGTGACGCTGATCTCCGAGCTCGAGAGCCGCGCGGGCCGCCGCGTCGAGCTGCTCATCGGTGGCGCGCTGGTGTTCGGCGCGATCCTCGCCGCCGGCGTGCTGCTGGTGCGCGCGCATTGGCTGCCGCGCATCACCCAGGGCGACGGCGCCTTGCAGGTGGTGGGCATGGCCATGGCCTTCGGCCTGGGTGCGGTGCTGTTCGTGTGGCTGCTGCGCAGCGTCGCCAAGCCCTACCTCGCCGCCCTGCGCGACGGCCGCGCCGCCCTGGTCGGGCCGGTAGTCGGCGCCGCCCTCGGTGGGATCATGCTCCTCGATGCGCTGGTCGCGACCTCCGCCCATCCGCTCGGCGGACTGCTGATCCTGCTCCTGGTACCGTTCTTCATGCTCACGCGGCGGGTCGTACGCATGGATTAGCCCGCGGGGCGCGGGCTGGAGGGGGGAAGGGGAGGCAGGAGGGTGGGAGGGGGGAAGGGCGGAAGGGCGGAAGGCATCCTGGGATAAGGGTTAGCAGCGGTTCCATGCCGCCCATCCGGATGACTGGGCTCGAGGTGCGAAAGACGTTGAACGGGGAGTTCCGTCGGTGATGGGGTAACCCTCCGGCTGCCGACCCTTCTTCCCTCCCACCCTCCTGCCGTCCCCTTCTTACCTCCCTCTCTCATTGAATTCCCCGCCCTCCGGGAACGCTGGGTGGTCGATGCTTCCACGTGTCACCATCCTGGTCGTGGAGGACGATCCGCTCACCGTCCGGCTGCTCGAGAGCCATTTGCAGGCGCTCGGCCATGAGCTGGCGGGCGCGGTGCCGACCGGGGAGGAGGCGCTGGTCTTCCTCGCCGGTCGCCACGTCGACCTGGTGGTGATGGACGTCGGCCTGGCGGGGACGCTCGACGGCGTCGAGACCGCGGAGCGCATGCGCGAGGTCGGGGCGGTGCCGGTGGTGTTCCTGACCGTGCGCGACGACGTCAGCACCATCGAACGCATCCAGCGCACCCTGCCCTTCGGCTTCCTGGTCAAGCCGCCGCAGCGTGAGCAGCTCGGCGCCGCCATCGCCATCGCCATGCGCGGGCACGCGCTCGAGACGCGCGTGCGCAGCAGCGAGGCCGGGCTGTCGGCGATCCTCGATGGCATCGCCGATGCGGTCATCGCGGTCGATCCCGCCGGCATCGTGCTGCTGCTCAACACCAGCGCCGAGCGCCTCAGCGGCTGGAGCCGCAGCGAGGGCGAAGGCCTCGCCCTGGGCCAGCTGCTGACCGTCATCGAAGCGCGCGGCGAGCAGGGCCAGATCACCGCCATGGGCTGGGAGCGCATCTCCGAGTTCACCCGCGCGCCCGCGCCGCCGTACTGGCTGACCCTGCGCGTGCGCGACGGCGCGCTGCGCCACGTGCGCTTCACCGCCCTGCCGATGGCGGGTGCGCCCGGCGCCGGCGCGGTGCTGCTC
>JACDGQ010000531.1 GCA_013821615.1 Planctomycetota bacterium | reverse complement strand
GCCAGCGCCTCGGCCCACGGCACCAGCGCGTGATCGAGGCCGCGCAGCGGCAGGTACACCGCGCCATGTCCGTCAGCGGCGCCCCAGGCGAAGCTGATGCCGACCAGCTGCGCGCTGAGCGGATCCAGGCCGGTGGTCTCGGTGTCGATGGCGAAGCGTCCGGCGGCGCGCAGGTCGGCGACCAGGCCGGGCAGGTCGGCCGCGGCGAGGATGCGGTAGGCGCCGCTGGCGCTCGCGGCCTTGGCCGGCACCGGGAAGAACTTGGCCTTGCTGAAGCCGAAGCCCGCGTACACCGCCTCGTCGCAGGTGTACGCGGGATCGAGGCGCAGCTGCGCGAGCTGCGGCAGGTCCGGCACCTCGGACAGCGTGATCAGTCTGCGCGTCAGATCGGCGACGGCCTTGAAGGCCTCGACGTTTTCGCGCTGCTTGCCCTTCAGCTTGTCGCTGTTGGCCAGCACCTGCTCGAGGGTGCCGTATTCGGCGAGCAGTTTGGTCGCGTTCTTGGGGCCGACGCCGGTGATGCCCGGGACGTTGTCCGAACTGTCGCCGATCATGCACAGGTAGTCGACGACCTGCGCAGGCGTGATGCCTTTTTCCGCGAGCAGCTCGGCCGGCCCGCGCAGCAGGCCCTTGCCCGGATCCCAGGTGCGGATGCGCCCGCTCAGCACCTGGTCGACGTCCTTGTCCTTGGTCAGCATGCGCACGTCCATGCCGGCCGCCTCGCCCTGCTTGGCGAGCGTGACGAGCACATCGTCGGCCTCGAAGCGTTCGACGCAGATCAGCGGGATCCCGCTCGCCGTGCAGATCGTCACCAGGTCGGCCATCTGCGTGCGCAGATTGTCCGGCATGGGGTCGCGCTGCGCTTTGTAGGCCGGGAAGATCTCGTGGCGGAAGCTGTCCTCGTCGTGGTCGAAGACGCAGGCGAGGTGGGTGATGTCGCCGTTCGCGCGCAGATCCTTGAAGAGATTGGCGAAGGCGTAGGTCACGCCCGTGGGCCGGCCACCGGGGCCGGTCAGAGGTGGCATGCCGAAGAAGAATTTATAAGCGTAATAGTGGCCATCGATGATGGCCAGAGTCTCAGCCGGCATGCAGCCCCGGGGAGTGGGTGCGGAATCTGCGTTCAGACGCAGGGTGATCGCACTGGAAACAGCGGTTTTTTGGAGGAAACGTCTCGCGGGGTGCGGGCGACAGCAGGCCGACCCGGACCGGAGAACAGAACGCACACATACGCGCGCTCTGACGTGACCATAGGCCGCGCGCGGGAAGCTGTCAACCTCGAAAGCCCCTGCTCACGACCTGGTCGCGACCGGGCTCCCGCGCCAAGGCCCACTGCGGGCAGCTATTTGCGGTGCGCAAGCGGCCCCGATCCTTGCCCAGCCCAGCCCCCGCGCCAGCCTGCGGCCCATGGAACTCCCTCCGTCCGTCCTGGTCGCCGGTCGTCCGGTCGCCATCCGCCTGCTGTCCGGTGGCGACCTGCTCTGCGGCCGGGTGATGCTGGTCACCGACGGCTGGCTGCAGCTCTCCGGCAGCGCGGGCCCGCTGCTGGTGCGTCTCGACCAGATCGCCGTGCTGCACCTCGACGGCGCGGCGCTGGCCGCGGATGAGCCGGTCGATGATCCCGCAGTGATGCTGAGGCCGCGTTCGGCCGAGCCGCCGCGCAAGGCCGGCTCGAAGGCGCCGGGGCGGGCCTGGCACGAGGACGACCTGCGCGCCCTCGCCGAGGCCTTCCTCGACAATGCCAACGACGCCGAGCTCGCCGAACGCTTCCACCGTGCGCGCGGCCAGGTCAAGGAGCTGCGCCAGGGCTTCGAGTGCGCGCGCGGCAACCTCGTCGAGGACCAGATCAGCCCGGTCGCCCAGACCTGGGTGGGGCGCTGGCGGAAGGTGCTGGGCGGGGTGCGGTGACCACCCAGCGGAACGTGGTTGGTCCATGAACCGGTTGCCGCTCCGTCCCGCGCGCCGAACATGACGGCATGAACGCCCGCATCCCGGCCGCCTTGTTCGCCCTGCCCCTGGTCGCCCTGCTGTCCGCCGCGGCGGGCCACGTCGGCGCGGCCACCGTGCCCGACCTCCTCCGCACCGTCGGCGAGACCGTGAAGGAGGAGAATGACGAGCCCGGCAATGCCGCGCGCGCCAAGGCCATCGTCGGTCTGTTCAAGGAGGAGCTCGGCCTCTCCAAGGGCGAGCTGCTCGACCTGCGCTTGGCCCTCGCCGGCGCCTGGCTCGACGCCGGCAAGCTCGCCGAGTCGCGCAGCGAGCTCGCCATCGTGCTCGCCGCCAAGGAGGCCTCGCCGGGCCAGCGTGAGAACGCGGGCCTGACCCAGGTCGCCGTCTGGCAGGCGGAATGGAAGCTCGCGGAGAAGCCCGCCGAGATGCCCTCGGCGCTCGTCGCGCTGGCGCCGCTCGGCGATCTCGGCAAGCGCGTCGCGGCGCGCGCGCACAGCGCCGAGGCGCAGCGCCTGCTCGCGGTCAAGCAGCCGGACGGCGTGCTCGCGCACTACGACCAGGCGCTGGACCTGCTCAAGGACCAGCCCGCCGCCGAGCGCGTGCCGCTCTATGCGCTGCGCCTGCTCGCCATGGAGGAGCTCGGCCAGAAGCCGGACGAGGTGCAGGCCTGGCTGCAGGGTCGCATCGCCGACCCCGCCGCAGCGCAGGTGCTGGCCTCGGCGCTGACCGCTGGCGAGAAGCTCGTCGGCCAGCCGGCGCCGGCCTTGAAGATGAAGCGCGTCGATGGCGTCGACGGCGAGATCGACCTCGCGGCCTACAAGGGCAAGCCGGTGCTGATCGACTTCTTCGCCACCTGGTGCAAGCCCTGCGCGAGCGTCGCGCCGATCGTCGCGGCGGTAGCGAAGAAGCTCGCCGAGAAGGGCGTGGTCACCATCGGCATCACCCTCGACACCAAGGACTCGCTGCCCAACCTCGCGGGCTGGATCGCCAAGAACGGCATCGCCTACCCGGTGATTGGCGACGGCCTGGGTTGGGACAGCGAGGTCGACGACGCCTGGCATGTCGACGGCATCCCGGCGCTGATCCTGGTCGCCGCCGACGGCACCATCGCCGCGAACGACCTGATGGGCGCCACCGCCGAGGAGACGGTGCGCAACATCGAGGCCGCGCTGGAGGGCGCTCAGCATCCGCGGGCACCGGGCGCCGCGCACCCGGGCGGCGGGGTGAAGCCCGCGC
>JACDGQ010000021.1 GCA_013821615.1 Planctomycetota bacterium | reverse complement strand
GTGCGGGAGCGCGCGCGTCGCGCCCTCATCGCCGAGGCCGAGCGCGCGCTCGCCTACCAGCGCGGCAACGCCTTCGGCCTCACCGCCGAGGATCCGGGCCGGCCGCAGTTCATCGGCTTCTATTCCACGGCGCACGGCGCGGTGTGTCTGCTGCGCGCGCACGCGCTCACCGGGGATGCGCGCTTCCTGGCCGGCGCGCTCGCCGCCAGCCTGTTTCCGCTCGGCGCCAATCCCAGCAATCTGGTCTACACCTCGGGGCTGGGCAGCGCGTGCGTGAAACCGCTCAATCTCGATGCCCTGGCGACCGGCCAGGCGCCGCCCATCGGCCTGACGCCCTACGGCAACATCGATCTGCAGCGTTGGGGCACCGGCGCGGACAGCGGCTGGATCACCTGGCCGATCACCTGGTTCCTCGGCCCGCGCACCCAGCCGGAATGCTTCGCCTGGCCGGTGGCCGAGGCCTATTGGGACGTGCGTGGCTCGCCGTCCTACAATGAGTTCTGCATCGACCAGACGATGGGGCCGAACGCCTACGTGTGGGGCTACCTCGCGGCGCGGCCGTGAGCGGGTGAACGCCACCGCCGGGAGGGCGTACACACCTCACCCCCGACCCGGAGTCCCGATGTCCCTGCGCGCGGTCGCCATTTTCGCCATTCTCCTCGCCGGCGTGTCAGTCCTGCCGGGCACCGCCGCTGACCTCGCCCCGTCCCTGGCCGGCAAGCGCGTGCTCTGGCTGGGCGACAGCATCACCAGCGGCGCCTCGTACGTGGGCGTGGTCGAGTACTACCTCGAACAGCGCCATCCCGAGCTGATGCTCGACATCATCAACGTCGGCAAGTCCAGCGAGACCACCTCCGGGCTGTCCGAGAAGGTTCACCCTGGTCCGCGCCCGTGCGTCCACGACCGCCTCGCGCGCGCTCTCGCGCTGACCAGGCCGGCGCTGGTGGTCGCCTGCTACGGCATGAACGACGGCATCTACCATCCGCAGAGCCCGGAGCGCCTGCAGGCCTTCCAGGCCGGGATCGCCAAGCTGGTCGCGACCTGCACGGCGGCGGGCGCGCGGGTGGTGCTGCTGACGCCGCCGCCCTTCGACCCGCTGCCCGGCAAAGGGCACGTCGTGCCGATCGACGCGCCCGACTTCGGCTACCAGACGCCGTACGCGGATTACGACCGCGTGCTGGGCGACTACGCGGCGTGGGAACAGACCCTGACGCGCAGCCAGGCCTGGGTCATCGATCTGCACGGGCCGATGGATGCGTATCTCGCAGAGCGGCGCGCCAGCGCGCCCGGCTTCGTGCTGAGCGGCGACGGCATCCATCCCCAGGGCCCGGGCCAGGTGCTGATGGCCGAGACCATCCTCGCTGGCCTGGGCGCACCGGTGACGGGCGCTGCTGCGGATGTGCAGGCCGAGCGCGCCAGGCTCGACGCGGATCCGCTGTTCGCGCTGGTGATGAAGCGCTGCGGCACGCGCGCCGAGGCGTGGCGCACCTACGTCGCTCCGAGCGGCGACACCGCTGAGGCGAAGGCCGCGGTGGAGGCCGCCGAGCGCACGTGCGCGGAGCTGCAGACGCAGATCGATGGGCTGCGCCGGGCGAAGTAGGCGCGTCTGCGCGCGGTCAGGCGCATGATTCCAGGCGCAGGTGCGGCAGGTCCTCTGCCAGGGTTTTCACTTGATCAATTTCTTATTTTCATATATTAGAAAATATGAGACGATCAGCCGGGACCAAAGACTGCGCTCCGACGTGCACCACCGGTTGCGGGTCCCTCGCGGCCACGCCGGAACACGTCGCCGCGCTCAAGGCGCTGGCCCACCTCGATCGCCTGCGCGTCTTCTTCCACCTGGTGCAGGCGGGTGCGCCGACGCCGGCCAACGCCATCCAGGCCGCGCTCGCGCTGCCGGGCCCGACCCTGTCCCACCACCTCGACCAGCTCGAGCGCGCCGGCCTCATCGAACGCCAGCGCCAGGAGCGCTACGTGCTCTCGTCGGTGCGCCGCGAGATGGTGACCGATCTGGTGCGCATCCTCACCGCCTGCTGCTGAACCGTCTCCAAGGAGCCTGCCATGGCCTGCTGCCCACCCGCATCCACCACCAACGCCAACACGGCCGCCGCCGCCCCTGCGCCAGCGGGCGCCGGCGCCAAGGTCCACATCCACCTGCAGGTCGGCGATCTCGCGGCCAGCGTGAACTTCTACCGCGCCTTCTTCGGCTGCGAGCCGGTGAAGCTGCGGCCCGGCTATGCGAAGTTCCTGCCCGCATGGGGTCCGGTGAATCTCGCGCTCTCGCAGGCGGCAATCAGCGACCGCGGCAGCGCCATCAGCCACCTCGGCCTGCAGCTGGCCACGCCGGCGGATCTCGCGCGCCAGCTCCAGCGTGTCCGCGCCGCGGGCCTGCCGCTGCGCGTCGAGACCGGCGTGGACTGCTGCCACGCGAACTCCGATAAATTCTGGGTGATCGACCCGGCGGGCATCGAGTGGGAGGTCTACCATCTCAACTACGACCTCGCCGCCAGCGCGGCCGGCACCGGCTGCACGCCGCACGGCGCCATCTCCTGCTGCCCGGCCTGAGCGATGGCGGACACCGCATCCCTGTCCCGCCGCCTGGTCGCCGAAGGGCTGGGTACCGCGCTGCTGCTCGCGACCGTGGTCGGCTCGGGCATCATGGGCGAGCGACTCGCCGGTGGCAACGTGGCCATCGCCCTGCTCGCCAACACCCTGGCCACGGGGGCCGGCCTGGTCGCGTTCATCCTCGCCCTGGGGCCGATCTCGGGCGCGCATTTCAATCCGGCGGTCACCATCGCGGATGCGGTCCAGGGCGGCTTGGCCTGGAAGGCCGTGCCGGGCTACCTGCTCGCGCAGGTGGTCGGCGCCCTTGCTGGCGTGGCCGCGGCGCACGCCATGTTCGGCGAGCCGTTGTTCAGCCCGTCGCACCACGCCCGCGCGGGCGCCGGCCAGCTGTTCAGCGAAGCGGTGGCGACCTTCGGTCTGCTGGCGGTGATCTGGGGCTGCGTGCGCGCCCATCCGCGCCTCGTCCCGTTCGCGGTGGGTGCCTACATCATCGCGGCCTACTGGTTCACCGCGTCGACCGCCTTCGCCAATCCGGCGGTCACCATTGCGCGCTGCCTGACCGACAGCTTCTCGGGGATCCGCCCGCTGGACGTGCCTGGTTTCATCGCCGCGCAGGTGGTCGGCGCCACGGCGGCGACCCTGCTGTTCCACTGGCTGATCCCACCCACGGCCGCCAGCGCCCGTCACGATCCGCTGCACCTGGATCCTCCGGAAGCGCCGCCGTCCGCCCTCCCCGTCCCCGCCATCGCGAGCCGCCCATGAGCGAAAACGTCATCTTCGTCTGCATCCACAACAGCGCGCGCAGCCAGATGGCCGAGGCCTTCCTCGCGCGCGCCTGCCCCGGCCGCTTCACGGCCCACAGCGCCGGCATCGAGCCCGGGCGGCTCAATCAGGTGGTGGTCGCCGCGATGCGCGAGAAGGGCATCGACATCGCGGGCAACCAGACCAAGAGCGTCGCCGACCTGATCCGCTCGGGCATCCCCTTCGCGTACGCCATCACCGTCTGCGACGAGGCCAGCGCCGAGCGCTGCCCGGTGTTCCCAGGCCGCACCCGGCGCCTGCATTGGGGTTTCCCGGATCCCTCCGCCCTGCAGGGCACACCCGCGGAGAAGCTCGCGCACACGCGGGTGATCCGCGATGAGATCGAGCGCAGGGTCACGGCGTGGTGCGCCACGGTCTGCGCGGCTCCGCTCGCGGAGCACGGGTAGGCGGTCTATCGTCCGCCGGCCGCGGCGACCTCCGGCAGTTCGGCGACGTCGTCGTCGGCCTCGAGCACCTTGATGCGGATGCGTCCGGCACCAGTGGCGTTGTTGTGCCCCTTGGTCGGCAGGTTGGCGCCGATCACCACCTTGCCCTCACCGCTGATCTCGCCCGGGTGCACCGGCGCGTCGCTGCCGACCGTCACCACCATCACGCCGATGATGCCCAGCGGACCGCTGTCCATGTAGCGGTGCCCGTGCTCCTGCGGGATGGTGCCCGTGGCGTCGGTGTCGAAGACGTTGGCCGCCTTGTCCGACCAGTGCCAGCGCTCGTAGTGCATCGTCCAGGTGTCGGTCGGGTGCGGCACGATGATCAGCGCGGCGCCCTTGATCAGGGACACGCCGAGATCGGTGCCCGGGCTCGCCGCGGCGATGTCGATCGACCGGGCCTTGAGGCGGTCCCACTGCTTGACGGTGATGTGCGCGTAGTCGATGTCGGGCTCGGGCACCTGCTGGTAGATCTCATCGCTGCGCTGGGCGATGCGCTCGCGCGTGATGCCGGTCAGGCCGGGCTCGGCGCGGCGGTACCAGCCGGCGGCGCGCGCCAGCATGCGGTCCTGGGCGGGCTGCCTTGCCTTCTTCGCCAGCGCGTACCAGCGGTCGCCGACCTCGACCTGCGGCGCGGCGGCGACGGGCTTGCGCAGGTCCAGCTCCGCCACCGCCTTGAGGTCGGCGTCGTCGCCGTGCGCGAGCAGCGGCAGGCCGACCGCCCAGGTGCCGCGCTCGAAGCAGAAGTAGCGGCCGACCAGCGCGTTCGCCGCCGCGTCGTCGGGCGTGTCGAGCAGTTTGAGGATGGCCTGCACGGTGGCGTTGCCGCGCGCCTTGGCGAAGACCTCCTTCTTCTTCGCGGTGGCGTCGACGCCGGCGAACGAGCGCGCCAGGGTGTCGCAGGCGGTGAAGGCGATGTACCAGTCGGAGGCCGCGATCCCCAGGTCGGTGGCCTCGCTCAGCAAGGCGTACTGGGCGAGGGGGTCGTCCTTGGAGTTCGGCACCTCGCGCAGCAGCTTCACCGCGAGCTGGCGCTTCTGCGCGGGCTTGGTGCGCGCGTAGAGGTCCTTGTAGAGCTTGCGCACCGCCGCGACCTCGCTGCGCAGCGCGGCGGGCTCGGGAACCTTGGCCAGCCCGCCCGCGGCGGCGCCGGCGCGGGTGAACAGCGTGCCGAGGCGCGCCTGCTCCGCGGCCTTGTACTGGGCGCGCTGGCGGTCCTGGGCCTCCAGGCTGAGGCGCTGCGCGGCGATCGCCGCCGGCGTGCCCGGGAAGCGCTCGGCGACTTCGATGTAGTGGGCGATGATGCCGTCGAGGTCCTGCGGATGTTCCGCCGCGAACTTTGCGGCGCGCGCCTTGTACGTCTCGGCCTCGTCCGGCGCCACCGCCTTGCCGGTCAGCGCGTCGGCCTTGGCGAGCGCGTCCTTCAGGCCCGGGTCGCCGCCCGGCTGGCCGACCAGATCCTTGATGGCGGCGGCGTCCAGGTGCTTGCGGCACCAGAAGAGGTCGGCCTCGAGGTCGCAGACCGTGTCGGTCTCGCCGGCCTTTTCATAGTACGGCAGGGCTTTGGTGAAGGCGACCACCGCATCGAGCGCGCGGTTGGGCGCCTCGTTCGCCTCCTGCATGGCCTGCTTGCCGAGCTTCACCGTGCGCTCGGCCTCGGCCCGGTCCGCCTCACCGCTCGGGGGCGCCTGCCCCGCGGTGGTGGTGTCCCCGGCGGCGGTCGCCGGGGTCTCGGCAGCGCCGGCGCACGCGCCGGTCAGGAGCAGGATGAGCGCGCAGGCCGACGGACTGAAGCGCATGGGCGGCTCCGGGAAGTGTTGCGTGCGCATACATGGTATCTGCGGCGTACGCGTGGGTGCGAGGTGCTGATGCCGTGCGGGACCAAGCCCCACGCCAGGCTAGGATGCCACACAACTCAGCGAACTGAACGGGAAATCCGCGTGCACGGGTGGCAACCTTGGTCAGCTGCGGCATCGTCCACCGCAATGGGGACGACCATCAGCGGGCAGGGGCGGGGCTGCCGTCCACATCTGGCGATGCGTGGTCACAGGCGCGTCCGCTGCAGGCGCAGCGCGTTGGCGATCACCGACACCGAGCTCAGGCTCATCGCCGCACCGGCGATCATCGGGCTGAGCAGCAGTCCGAAGAACGGGTAGAGCAGTCCCGCCGCCACCGGGATGCCGACGGCGTTGTAGACGAAGGCGAAGAACAGGTTCTGGCGGATGTTGCGCATGGTCGCGCGGCTCAGGCGGATGGCCTGGCCGATGCCGCGCAGGTCGCCGCGCACCAGGGTGATGCCGGCGCTGTGCATGGCGACCTCGGTGCCGGTGCCCATGGCGATGCCGACGTCGGCGGCGCTCAGGGCGGGCGCGTCGTTGACGCCATCGCCCGCCATCGCCACGCGCTGGCCGGCAGCGCGCAGCTGCTGCACATGGGCGGCCTTCCCGGCCGGCTCGATCTCCGCCTCCACCGCGTCGATGTCGAGCGTCTTGGCGACCACGGCCGCGGTGCGCCGGTTGTCGCCGGTGAGCATGACCAGCTTCACGCCCAGCGCATGCAGCTCGCGGATGGCGTCTGGTGTAGTGGCCTTGATCGGATCGGCGACCGCCAGGATTCCCGCAGGCTTGCCATCGACCGCGACGAACAGCACGGTCCGCCCGTCCTCCTGCAGCTTCGCGCCAGTGGCTTCCAGCGCCTCCAATCCGTTGACGCCCTCAGCGCGCAGGAAGGCCGGCTTGCCGACCAGGACCGTCCGGTCGGAGACGGTGCCGCTGACGCCGCCCGCGGTGACGGAGCGGAAATCCCGCACCGGGCCGAGTTCCAGATGACGCGTCTGCGCGCCCTGGACCACCGCGGCGGCGAGCGGGTGTTCGCTGCCGCGCTCCAGGGCCGCCGCGAGGCGCAGGAGATCGTCCGGGGCGAAGCCATTGCACGGCACCACGTCTTGGAGGGCGGGCTTCCCCTCCGTCAGCGTGCCGGTCTTGTCGACCACCAGCGTGGTGACCGTCTCCAGGCGCTCGAGCGCCTCGGCGTTCTTCATCAGCACACCGACCTGCGCCCCGCGTCCGACGCCGACCATGATCGACATCGGCGTCGCCAGGCCGAGCGCGCAGGGACAGGCGATGATGAGGACCGCGACCGCGTTGATCAGGGCGTGCGCCAGCCGTGGCTCCGGACCGAGCCACAGCCAGCAGATGAAGGTGACCACTGAGACCGCCAACACCGTGGGTACGAAGATGCCGGCGACCCGGTCGGCCAGCCCCTGGATCGGCGCGCGGCTGCGCTGCGCCTCGGCGACCATCCCGACGATCCGGCCCAGCAGAGTGTCGGAGCCGATGCGTTCGGCCTTCATGACGAAACTGCCGGTGCCATTCACCGTGCCGCCCGTCACTGCCGCGCCGACGGACTTCTCGACTGGCAGCGGCTCGCCGGTGAGCATGGATTCCTCCACGCTGGAATGCCCTTCGACCACCACGCCATCGACCGGCACGCGGTCGCCGGGCACCACGCGCAGCCAGTCGCCGACCCGCACCTGGTCGAGCGGAACGACGTGGTCGCCACCGGGCGCGACCTGGCGCGCCGTGGGCGGGGCGAGGTTCAGCAGCGCGGTGATGGCGCTGCCGGTGCGGCTGCGGGCGCGCAGCTCCAGGACCTGGCCGAGCAGCACCAGGACGACGATCACCGCGGCGGCCTCGAAATAGATGGGGATCATGCCATCATGCCGCATGGCGTGCGGGAACAGCCCTGGCATGAACATCGCCACCGCGCTGAACCCGAAGGCCGCACCGACGCCGATCGCGATCAGCGTGAACATGTTGAGGTGGCCCGAGCGTAGCGACCGCCACCCGCGCACGAAGAACGGCCACCCCGCCCAGCCCACCACCGGCGCGGTCAGGGCGAACTGCGCCCAGCGGCTGAACGGGCCATCGACCCAGGATCCGCTGCCCAGCCCCGGGACGAGGTGCGCCATCGCGAGCAGGAAGACCGGCACGGCCAGGGCCGCGCCGATCCAGAATCGCCTGGTCATGTCGCGCAGTTCGGCATCCCCATCCTCCGCAGGATGGGCCGCGCCGGCCTTCGGCTCCAGGGCCATGCCGCATTTCGGGCACGCGCCGGGGTGATCCTGCAGGACCTCAGGGTGCATGGGGCAGGTGTAGATCGTCGGCGCAGCGGGTCCCGCCAGGGGTTTCACGGGCAGTGGTTGCTCCAGGAACCGGCTCCGGCAGCCCGCGCTGCAGAAAAAGAAGGCGTGCCCGTCACGCTCGACGCGCAGCGCGGTCGCTTCATCGACGCTCATCCCGCAGATCGGATCGATGACCATGATTTCACTCCCCATGTAATTTGAATGGCGATGACCTGGACGGGAACGCGAGTCGCGCATGGGCCCCGAGCTGGCGACCGGGCGGTCCGCGCTGCGTCATCGTGGCGGTCCACGACCGGCCAGGCGGCCGGTTCATGACCGCCCGGGATGGGCACGCAGCCAGACCTTGCCCATTTCGAGCACGACGCACGGCACCGCACCGAATCCGAGCAGCACCAGGCACGCGGAAAGCGGGATGGGCGTGGTGTGGAGCAGGTGCCCAGCCAGGCCACATGATGGCTTGCGATCTGCAGGCCGATGCTGGCGGCGACCACCGCGAGGAGGCGCAGGTTGGTGCCGAGCCCGATCTCCCAGATGAAGCGCGTGTCGCTGCGCGCGCCGAAGGCGCGCAGCAGTTCAGCGGTGGAAATCCACGCGCATCATTGGCTGGCAAAGATGACGTCGATATGGGGTCTAACCCTACCCCGTCAGGCCGCTCAGGCGATCGCACGCATCGAGCCGATCCCCTGACGCAACGTCGCCATGTCCACGGCACGCGCGGGCTGCACCCGCGCATGGTTGCAGCTGGCATGACCACGCTGCCCGGGAGAATCGACGCCATGACCAGTGAACCGCCGTGTCCCTGATCTTCGCGGCCACCCGTCGCGCCGGGATGATGGAGCGGCGGCCAGGGCCCGCCTGGCGGCTCATCTCCTGGTCGTCGTCAGCCGCGCCTCTACGAAGGATCGTCTCCATGGCCCGTGCCCGCCTCGCCGTCGCCGCCTGCGCGGTTTTCCTGGTCGCCGGCTGCAGCGACCGCGCCGTGAATATCCAGGTGCCGACCACGCATCCGGCCAACCCCGACGCGGCCGCGGCGCCGCCGCCTGAGCCGTCGATGACGTTGGCCATCCATCCGGGGACGCCTGGCGAAGGCGTGCTGTTCCCGCCGCACCCGCTGCCCGGCCAGACCCCTGACGCGGCCGACCCTCATGCCGGCCACCATCATCACGACGCGGAGCCGGCGCCCGAGGATGCACCCGCAGGAGCCGCGAAATGAGACCGCTCATGCCCGCGCTCGCTGCGGTCGTCGCCACCATTTTGCTGGGCGGCTGCGGCGGCCCGCGCGATGCCGCCTTCACGGATGTCAGAGCCACCGTCACCGCGCGCACTGGCAGCCAGGTGCACTGGAACCAGGGCACGGATGAGGACCGGGCAGCCGAGCAGGCGGTCGCCGCGCTCCTGGCCAAGCCGCTGACGCCGGAGTCAGCGGTGCAGGTGGCGCTGCTCACCAGCCCGCGCCTGCAGGCGCTCTACGAGGATCTCGGCGTCGCCCAGGCGGACCTGGTCAAGGCCGGGATGCTGAGGAACCCGGTCTTCGAGGGCCAAGTGAACTTCTTCGCGGCCGGGCCCGCCATCGAGCTGTCCCTGATCCAGGATTTCATCGACCTGCTGTACCTGCCGACGCGCAAGCGCATCGCCTCGGCCGCGCTCGACGGCATCAAGTCGCGGGTGGCGGGCACGGTGATCGGCTTCGCCGGCGACGTGCGCCGCGCCGCCTATCAGGTGCAGGCCAGCGAGCAGCTGCGCGAGATGCGGCAGATGATCCTGACCGGGGCCGAAGCCGCGGATGACCTGTCCACGCGCATCCACGCAGCCGGCAACAACACCGTGCTGGCCCACGACCGCGACCGGGCGATGTACGAGCAGGCCAAACTCGACCTCGCCGAGGCCGAGGCGGAGGTGCTCGATGCCCATGAACGCCTGACCGTCATGCTCGGTGTCTGGGGCACCGCCACAGGGTGGACCATGGCGCCGCGCCTGGCGCAGCTGCCCGGCACCGAGGCGCCGCTGGACGACCTGGAGAAGCGCGCGATCACCTGCAGTCTGGACCTGCTCGCGGCGCAGCAGGACATCATCCTTGCCACCCGGCAGTACGGCCTGGTCAGCCCGTATGTGCCCGCGGTGACCCTGGGCGCGGACCTGGAACGCGATGCCGGCGGCGCTTGGGGTCTCGGCCCCAAAGGCACGGTCGAGATCCCGGTCTTCAACCACGGCCAGGGCATCAGCATGGAGGCGCAGTCGCGTCTGCAGCGCGCGTGGTCGCTCTATGCGGCGACCGCGCTGGAGGTCCGCTCCGGCGTGCGCATGGCGCGCAACCGCGTGGTGGCGGCACGGTCGCGCGCCGAGTACCTGCGCGCGGTGATGATCCCCTTGCGTCAGCGCATCGTCGGCGAACTGCAGCTGCACTACAACGCGATGCTGATCGGGGCATTCGAACTGCTGCAGGGCAAGGCGGACGAGATCGGCGCGGGCCGCGACTACCTGATGGCGCTGCGCGACTACTGGATCGCGCGCAGCGAACTCGACCAGATCCTCAGCGGCAGGCTCGCGCGCTTCGACAGCATGGCCCCAGGCGCCATGTCCGGCGCTGCGCCCACGGTTTCGGAAGGACACTGACCATGGCCATTCCCCTTTTCAGCGCAGTGACGCGGCGTGGCCTGATCGCCAATGGCGCCACGGTCTTGGCCGCGGGTGCGGCGCTGGTCGGCTTGCAGCGGCTGCAAGGCGGCGAAGGCCAGCCGCTGCCGGCGCCGGCGCTCCGTCCGCGGCGGACCATGAGCGACGATGCGCCGGCGCTGCCGCCGGGTCAACCCGGTCAGGACTACACCCCGGTCATCGCGCCGAATTCGTCGACGCTGCCGTGGAAGATCGTGGATGGCGTCAAGGTCTTCCACCTCATCGCCGAGGAGGTGGAGCATGAATTCGCGCCCGGTCTGGTCGCGACCTGCTGGGGCTACAACGGCCAGGTCCACGGTCCGGTGATCGAAGCGGTCGAAGGCGACCGCGTGCGCGTCTACGTCACCAACAAGCTGCCCGAGGGGACCGCCACGCACTGGCACGGCGTGCTGCTGCCCAACGGCATGGACGGCGTGGCCGGTCTCACCCAGAAGATCATCAAGCCGGGCGAGACCTACAAATACGAGTGGACGTTCCGCCAGCACGGCACCCTGATGTACCACGCGCACCACGATGAGATGACGCAGATGGCGCTGGGTCTGATGGGCATGATCGTCGTGCACCCGCGCACGCCGGTCGGGCCCAAGGTCGATCGCGATTTCGTGATGATGCTGAGCGAGTGGAAGATCGTGCCGGGGACCTCGCGCCCCGATCCCAACGAGATGACCGACTTCAACGTCCTGACCATCAACGCGCGCTGCTTCCCCGGCACCGCGCCGCTGGTGGTCAAGCAGAACGAGCGCGTGCGCCTGCGCTTCGGCAACCTCAGCGCGATGGATCACCACCCCATCCACCTGCACGGGCACGCCTTCACGATGACCGCCACCGATGGCGGGCCCACGCCGCCGTCCGCGCAGCTGCCCGAGACCACCGTGCTGGTCCCCACCGGCAGCACGCGCGACGTCGAGTTCATCGCCGACAACCCCGGCGACTGGTCCATGCACTGCCACATGAGCCACCACGTCATGAACCAGATGGGTCATGGGCTGCCCAACCTGATCGGCATCAAGACCGCCGGCCTGGACGAGAAGATCAACCGCCTGCTGCCGGACTACATGACCATGGGCGACCAGGGCATGGCCGACATGGGCGCGATGGGCATGCCGGTGCCGCCCAACAGCCTGCCCATGGTCGGCGGCAAGGGCCAGTTCGATTACATCACCATGGGCGGCATGTTCACCATCCTCAAGGTGCGCCCGGAACTGGCCTCCTACGCCGATCCCGGCTGGTACGAATATCCCCCTGGAACCCTGGTCGGACCGGCGACTGCAGAGGATCTGGCCAGGGACGGCATCCATTCGAGCTGACATCTTCCAGTCCGCTCCTTCCCACCACCATCCCCTGCGCCTTCCCTGATCCCGCTCCTCTTCCTCGTGCCGTTCCTCGGTGCGTCTGGTCAGGTCAAGGAGATGGCTCCGCCATTGCGGGTTGAGTCGAGCCCGGACTACGCCAAGGTTTGCGCGCATCACGCCCTGGAGATCCGGCCATGACCAGCAAAGAGCAGATCCAGCAATCCCCGACCGCGCAACACCGCAAGCAGACCTCGCTCGACTGGGAGGCCGACGGGCGCTGCTACGAATACACCGCGGCGGCCAATCCGCACATCCCCGCCATCCCCATCGCGGTGCTGCCGGCGGCGCTGCACCAGCAGGGTGAGACGCGCATCATCCCCTTCGACCTGTCCGACCGGCTCGGCACGCGCTATCCCGCCACCAGCCCCGGCCTGATCGCCAGCTTCCTGCGCATCCGCATCGCCGAGACCCTGTCCACCCAGGCGAGCGCCACGTCGCAGATGTTCTTCGTGATCCGCGGCAGCGGCAGGAGCCGCGCGAGTTTCGGCACCCTCGACTGGTCTGAAGGCGATCTGTTCGTAGTGCCCCTGGGCGCCGAGCTGGAACACACCGCGTCCAGCGATGCGGCGCTGTACTGGGTGAGCGACGAGCCGCTGCTCGCCTACCTCGGCGTGCAGCCGGGGGTGCCGCGCTTCAAGCCGACGCTCTTCCGCCGCGAGCGCCTGCTCGCCGAGCTCGAGCAGGTGAAGCGGCAGCCCGGCGCCGCCGAGCGCAACCGCCTGGGCATCCTGCTCGGCAACGCCGCGACGCCCCAGACCCTGACCTTGACGCACGTGCTGTGGTCGCTGCTCAATGTGCTGCCCGCCGGCGTCACGCAGAAGCCGCACCGCCACAACTCCGTGGCCCTCGACCTGTGCATCGCCGCCCAGCCCGGCACCTATACGCTGATCGGTGAGCGCATCGACGACCAGGGGCGCATCATCGACCCGGTGCGCGCCGACTGGCTGCCCGGTGCGGTGTTCGTCACGCCACCCGGCCTGTGGCATTCGCACCACAACGACACCGGCGACGACGCCATGGTGCTGCCCATCCAGGACGCCGGCCTGCACACCTACCTGCGCACCCTCGACATCACCTTCGTGGTTGATTGAGCGGACCGGCGGCAACGCCGCCCATATTCCAGTGTTATTCGCTGCGGTGTCTGAATGCGCATGATCCGACCGCAGTGACCGGGATGCATACCTAACTCGTGATGGTTGGCACATGGACCACGGTCCTGCGCAAGCGGTCGTTCCCCGCACCAGCGCAAATGGCGAGTGTGCCGATGTCGAGGACGCGAAGGCAGGGCCGGATACCGCAGCCGCTCATTTCCCGACTGGCGCCGGCGCGGTGATCGCCGCCTTCACGGTGGTCGCGATGAGCAGCTTTCCGGCATCGTTGGGGTGTACGCCGTCGCCGAACTTGTCCGCCTGGCCCATGGCCGCGGCGTGCACGTCGATGATGGGGCACCCCAGCGCGGCGGCGAGGGTGCGGGTCATGCCCACCATCTCCTCGACGTTCTTCGCGGAGAAGCCGCCGCCGCCCTCGGCTTTGAACACCGGCGGGGACAGGCTCACCCAGACCTTGGGATGCGAGCGCAGCCCCTTGAACGAGGCGATGACCGCGCCGTAATCCGCCGCGAACTCGTCGCGGTGCGCGCTCCAGCTCTCGACCTTCGCATCGTTGGTGCCGAGCATGATCACGACGATGTCGGCGTCGTCGCGGCGCGGGTCCGCATCCGGGTAGGACCGGGTGCCGGCGTGCTTCAGCGCGGTGGTGCCGCTGTGGCCGGCGTTGTGCACCGCGTAGCCGGCGCCCAGCAGCATCTGCAGGACCTCGGGATAGCCGCGCTGGGTGATGCTGTCGCCGGCGCAGATCACGCGGATCGGCTGCTCCCCGACCGGCTGCTCGGCTGCGGTCAGGGGCCGCAGCACGCATGCGGTCAGCACGGCGATCAGCAGGAGTGGGATGGGGGAGCGGAGCAGGATGGGGGGCATCGGTGGTTCCATGAGGTGGAGTCTAGCAGGATTCGGAGGGCACGGACAGGTCGGGCCGGCAGTCGCGGTTGCACGGGTCGGTCCAGGCGATGCGGTTGTCCGCGGCGTCGCGCACCGCGCCGGAGCTGCGCCACGCGCGCGTCGCCCCAGCACCGGCTCACCGGCTGCCCACAGTGTCGTAAACAGGCACGGTAACGGCTTGTACGTAGGCAATGGGAGATCATCATGCAACGCCGCGTTCCCTTGGACGTCATTATTAACTGTCAGCGTGTACGGCGATCTCGCTGCAACGCTGAAGTCAAAAGGCACAGCTTCTCAGACCCTGCGCAGGGGCTGAGCCGAAGGAGCGGAATAGTGAGCAATACAGGCATTCCGGACCCATGACCCTGCCCTGGCAGGTCAGCGTGGAGGTCGTGCGCTGCGCGCAGCGCCGGGTCGCCACGGATCTGGTGCAGCCGCTCCTCACCCATTGGCGTCTGCACTGGTACGGTGATCCGGGCGCCAGCCTGCACTGGCGACACCGCCAGTTCGCGATGGACGCCGGGGTGCTGGCCATCATCGCCCCGCAGACCCCGTTCGTGAGGCGCGTGGTCCGACCGGTCGACCGCCACGTGTTCGTGCACTTCCGTCCGGACCACGCGCGCGACCGCATCACCGACCGCGTGTGGCTGCTGCCGTGCGGCGTGGCGCCGCGGGCGCTCATCGACGACCTGGTGCGCGACCTGCCCGGCGATGGCCAGCCCCAGGTGAGCGCGCCGTGGCGGGGCGCGGCGCTGGTGCTGACCGCGCTCGAGGCCTTCACGGCGGACGATTGGCCGACGCGGATCTCCGACCCGCGGGTGCTCGCGGCGCTGACCCGCATCGACGAGGATCCCGCGGCAGCGCATGGCAACGCGCACCTCGCTGAAGCGGCCGGAATGAGCGAAAGCGGCTTCCTGCGGCTGTTCATCCGCCACGTCGGGGTCGCGCCGCAACGCTGGGCCGCGCAGCGCCGCATCGCCGCCGCCTGCAGGCTGCTGCAGGAGGCCACCCTGCCGATCGCCGCGATCGCCGCGCGCTGCGGCTATTGCGACCGCACCTATTTCACCGCCGCATTCACGCGCGCGGTCGGCATGGGACCGGGTGCCTACCGCCGGCGCGCGGCTGGGCTCGGGGAGTAAGGGGTCAGGCGGCCGCGAGGCGTCTCGGGGGAAATCCGCCGCGGGACGTGCAGAGGGGATGTCCGCGTCGCCAGG
>JACDGQ010000530.1 GCA_013821615.1 Planctomycetota bacterium | reverse complement strand
GTTCGATCATGGGCGGCGCTCCGCGGGAGAAGTGCGGAGTGCGGAGTGCGGAGTGCGGAGTGCGCCTGCTTCCGGCGCGGCTGCCTTGTCCGGACGCTGCGGACGGTCTCGTGGAACGGGTCGCGCGGTGGCCGCACTCCGCACTCCGCACCCCGCACCCCGCACCTGTCCCACGTCAGTCGCGCGCGCCCGCCCCCGGCAACCGGCGACTCGAGTCGTGGGATGGCCGTCCATCACCGCCTCCCCCCCGCCGCCTGCGCAGTGGTCAGCACGCGCATGATGCCGAAGGCGAGATCCTCGTCGGTGCGCAGGGTCTCGAGCTGCACGCCGATGGCGTGGCAGCCCTCGGCGAGGGCGCGGCGGTGGTCGCTCAGCGCCTGCTGGTACCAGGCGCGCGCGCGGTCGCCATCGAGCTTGATGCGCGGCTCCTGCTCGAGGCCGATGAACTCGATCATGCCGTTGAAGGCGAACTGCTCCTCCTGCGGGTCGCAGATCATGAACAGGCGCACGTCCTGCTTGCGGTGATGGAGGAAGCGCAGCGCCATGAGCAGACGCTCGGGATCGTCGAAGCCGTCGGTGATCAGCACCACCAGGCCGCGCCGGCTGAGACGCGCGGCGAGCTGCTCGACCACCGCGCCGAGGCTGGTCTCGCCGCCCGCGGGCTGGTCCTCGAGGCGCTCGAGCAGGGTCAGCAGGTGGCCCATGGTCGCGGCCGACGGCAGGTGCAGGCGCACCGCGTGGTCGACGATGCCCAGGCCCACCGCGTCGCTCTGGCGCAGCATCAGGAAGCCGAGCGCAGCGGCGAGCTGGCGCGCATAGTCGAGCTTGCTGATGCGCCCGCCGGAACGGTAGCCCATCGAGCCGCTGGCGTCGACCACCAGGGTGCAGCGCAGGCGGGTCTCCTCCTCATAGAGGCGGATGTCGTAGCGGTCGGTGCGCGCGTAGACGATCCAGTCGAGGCGGCGCAGATCGTCGCCGGGCTGGTAGGGGCGGTGCCCGGCGAATTCCAGCGACAGGCCCTTGTGCACCGAACGGTGCCGGCCGACCAGGACGCTCTCGACGGCGTGGCGGGCGGCGATGCCGACCTTGCCGAGGCGCTGCAGGACCTGTTCCTGGACGGTTTGGGAGAGGGTCATGGGGGAGCCGGGGACGAAGGGGAAGGCAGGAGGGCGGAAGGGCGGAAGGGCGGAAGGGCGGAAGGGCGGAAGGGAGCGAGGGAGCGAGGGAGCGAGGGAGCGAGGAGACAAGGGAGCAGGGAGCAGGGAGCAGGGAGCAGGGAGCAGGGAGCAGGGAGCAGGGAGCAGGGAGCAGGGAGCAGGACGGCGACCGGAGCGCAGCCGCTGGGGGCCTGGGTCCGCCGTGCGCTGCCGGGGCGGACTACTTCTTTGGCGTGGTCTGCGCGAAGTGCTCGATCATGCGGCCGATGATGACGTCGCTGGTCAGGCCGTTGGCCTGAGCGGCGAAGCTGCACACGATGCGGTGGCGCAGCACCGGCTTGGCCAGCGCGATGATGTCTTCGGTGGTGACGTGGAAACGGCCGTGCAGCAGCGCGCGCGCCTTGCCGCCGATGATCAGCTGCTGGCCGGCGCGCGGGCCCGCGCCCCACTGCAGCCACTTGGTCGCGTCGGGCACCTCGACGCCCTGGCCGGGGCGGGTGCCGTGCACCAGATTGACGACGTAGTCGTAGACGTGGTCCGCGACCGGCACCTGGCGCACGACGTCCTGCAGCTGCACGATCTCGCGCGCGGTGAACATGCGGTTCAGGCGCGGCTTGCTGCTGCCAGTGGTGCGGCGCAGGATCTGCTCCTCCTCCTCGCGGGTGGGGTAGCCGACCTTGACCATGAACATGAAACGATCGAGCTGGGCCTCGGGCAGGGTATAGGTGCCTTCCTGCTCGATCGGGTTCTGGGTGGCGAGCACGAAGAACGGGTCGGGCAGTTCGTAGGTGTGGCCGCGGCAGGTGACGCGGCGCTCCTGCATCGCTTCGAGCAGCGAGGCCTGGGTCTTGGGCGGCGTGCGGTTGATCTCGTCGGCGAGCAGCAGGTTCGCGAAGATCGGGCCCTGCAGGAACTCGAACTGGCGGCGCCCACTCTGCGGGTCCTCCTGGATGATGTCGGTGCCGGTGATGTCGGAGGGCATCAGGTCGGGGGTGAACTGGATGCGCGAGAACGACAGGTCGAGGACCTGGCCGAGGGTCTGCACCATCACCGTCTTGGCCAGGCCGGGCACGCCTTCGAGCAGGCAGTGGCCGCGGCAGAGCACGGCCAGGATGAGCTGCTCGAGCACCTCGTGCTGCCCGACGATGACCTTGTGCATCTCGTCGAGCAGCGCGGTGCGCGCCGCGGCCAGGCGCGCGACCAGCTCCGCTTCGACGGGTTTCGCCGGCACGGTGGCAGTCGCGGGGACGGCCTTGGCGGCGGCGGCGGCGGTGGCTTCATTGGGCATGGTGGCGACCCCTGTTGGGAACGATAACGGCACCTGGAAGGGGCTGTGACAGCACGGGGCGGCAAGCCTGCCACCGTCAGCCGGTCGGGCGCAAGATCCTTGGCATCAGCCGCTCGGGCCCGAACATCCCAAGCATGGCCGACGACCTGGACGAGTGGATGACCGCCGCCCGCGAGCACGGCGACCAGCAGGCCTTCGCCATGGTCGTGGAGGGCTGCCACCACCTCATCCGCGCCACCCTGCTGCGCGAGACCGCCGAGCCCGAACTCGCCGACGAGCTCGCCCAGGAGGCGCTCGCCCGCGCCTGGGCCAAGCGCGAACAGTACCGCCCCGGCACCAGCCCGCGCGCCTGGCTGCTGACCATCGCACGCAGCCAGCTGATGGAGCACCACCGCCGCCAGGACCGTGATCGCCGCCACCTGCGCGAACTGGTCCGCCAAGAGCTGCTCCGCCAGGCGCCCAACGAGAGCGACGGCGTCGACCGCCTGCGCCTGAGCGCACTCAAGGAATGCCTCTCCGGCATGGGCGACGAGCACCGCCAGCTCATCGATCTGATCCACGGCCAGGGCCTGACCTCCGACGCCGCGGCCGAGCAGCTCGGCATCAAGGCTCCCGCCTGCCGCCAGCGCCTGTCGCGGCTGCAGCGCGTGCTGCGCGAGTGCGCACAGAAGCGCATGGACGAGGAGGAAGCGTGAGCGCCACCGGCCAGCCTTCCTCCCAGGGCAGCGGTCCGCAGGGC
>JACDGQ010000529.1 GCA_013821615.1 Planctomycetota bacterium | reverse complement strand
GATGTTGCGGACACAGCATGGCGAGAGCTTCCGAGAGGACAGGCCCACATCATCACTCCCCCGTCGAAACACGCGCCGTCAAAATGCCGGGAGTGAACCTGCCGCCGACTTCGCCACCAGCATCAATGGTAGTTTCCATGGTCCCACAGGCCAGTCGGATGCAGGTCGCGGTAGGCCATAAACAAGACGACGTCGCCGGCCAGCGCCGCAATGACGAGGCGATGGGGGAAGGAGGCGGCGTGGCGCACCGTGAAAAGCGTGGCAGCCATGCCCGCAAAGCCCGGCAATATCCAGAAAAATACCTCGGCCAAGCCGCGGCCGTCCGGATAAAGCGGCCGCGGGTCGAGCATCAGCGTCACCCAACGGAGCGCCAGCAGCCGTGGTTCAAACCCGATCTGGCTCGACAGGACCAAGTAGGTGCTCAGCCTCGTGCCCCAGGTTGCGAAGTAGGCGCCCCCGAAATCCAGCAAGAGCACCAGCGCGCCTCCCGCCGCTGCTGCGACGCTCCTTGAAAGGCGCCCATGACGCGAGAGCAGCGCTGACGCTGTCACTAGCATTACAGTTGCATAATTTGTTTCAGATGTGAGCGCTGGGCGGCGGCTTGGTGTGCGCGTCGCCAAAGCGACCAGGCGATGATGTGAGCCGGCCGGATGCGTCGTTGCGCGAGGCGGGTGGCGACGCGGCGGACTTCCTGGAGCGACCAACGGACAAGGCTTGGCGGGCATGAGTCGGGCGGCGCGCAGTTTGCGAGGAAGCCGGCCGGTTCGCGTGGTGGCGGATGGTCGCCAACATGGCGAACGCCAGCATGACCAGCGAGACGTGGCGGTGCCAGCCGTGCCAGGAGCGGCTTTCGTTATGATCGAGGCCGAACTCGTTCTTGGCGGTCTCGAAGCTGTCCTCAATGGTCCAGCGCTGCCCTTCGACGGCCACAAGGGTGTCGATGCCCGTGCCGGCCGGGCACCAGGTGGCAAAGAACGCGCAGGCGCCGTCGGCGGTGCTGCGCCGGACCAGCAACCCGCGGGTCCACAGGCCATGGCTGCCGGAATAGCCCTGGGCCTGGGCGTCGAGGTCGGCAAGCTCCACATACGCCCAGTCGTAGACGCGCGGCCCCTTGGTGCCCGCGCCGGCCGAAAGCCGCCGCCAAGCGGCCGGCTCGAGTGTGGCCGCGACATCTTCGGCCGTGCCGGCGACGTCAGGGCGCGCCCCCGACGACCAGACCTCCTGGGTCCTGGGCATGCCGAGCACGTAGCCCTTGTCTGCCCGGCGCAGCGCCATCTCGAGCTCGCTCACCCCGTAGACCGTATCAGCCGCGACCCAAGCAAACGGCACTCCGCTCGCCATGGCGCGCTCGACCATGCGCCGGGCCAGCTGCGGCTTCGTGGCAAAGCCGATGTCGGCCGGCACATGTGCTGCGGCCAGGCGGGCGGGGTCGTCCGTCCAGGCCTTCGGCAAGTAGAGCGCCCGGTCGACAAAGGCATGGCCGTGCCGGGACACATACGCCGCAAACACCCCGATCTGGCAGTTGGTGATCTTGCCGGCCGAGCCTGTGTATTGCCGCCCCACCCCGCACGACGCCTTGCCCTGCTTGAGGAAGCCGGTCTCGTCGATCACCAGAACCGCATCCGGGTCGGCCAGCGTTTCCAGCGCATACTCGCGCACCATGTCGCGCAGCCCATCCGCATCCCACCGGCCGCGGCCCAGGATCGCTTGCTGACGCCAAGGGCCGGGATCGCCCGCCGCCTCGGCCCGCATCCATCCGGTTTTGCGCCGCTCCGGCCCGAGCAGGCCATCCAGGAACAAGCCCGCCGACGCCGCCACACGGGCTTGCGTGAACAACGGGCGTATGCGGGCTTTCACGTCGCGCAGCGACGACGCCCAAAGCTCCAGCATCGTCTCCATCGAGGCACTCATCATCCACACACTCCCGGTCGCACGGGAATGCAGCACTGCTCCACCAATCATGCAACTGTAATGGTAGGCTGCGTCACGTGGCGGGCGCGGTAGCGCGCCTGGCGCTCAGCGTTGCTCAGCGTGTGCTCACCCTCCGGTTCGCGGCCTCTCGGCATGGCCTTGATCTCCGTTACTGTAACGCATTGCAGTGCATTGTGCCCGGGTGAAACAGCCAGAAAACCAACCGAGGGGAGCCCGCCACGGCGCGCGAACCTCGCGCCGCAACCTTGTATCCGGTTGGACCCGCGTGGGGTCCGGACCATGAAGCAACCATTCGCTTCGGCGGCAAGGCTCCGGGGCGGCGGGCACATTCTTCCGACGGCATCAAAGCCATGGCCCAGCTCGTGTCACCGCCACCTCGGATCGTCATCGGTAGCCTGCCGCAAGTGCGCGGCCGGTCACCGAAACCGTGTGTTCTGCTCCTCGACGGCCAAGCCGTTCAGGTGGCTGGCCGCAGCACGACGCCCTCTGGCATGGCGCCGGTCGTGACCATGCGCCATAGCTCGATCAGCAGCTTGCGGGCGAGCGCCACGATCATGGTCGTCTTGCGCGCGCCCTTCGCGCCCTCGGTCCGTGCCCGATACCACTGCGCGAGCGCGCTCTCCTTCTGGAACATGAGAAACCGCCAGGCCAATTGGATCAGCCCACGGCGCACCCGGGCATTGCCGGACTTGGCCAGTCCCTTCTCACGCCTTTTGGACCCGCTCTCGTCGGGCGAGCCCGTCAGGCCGGCATAGCGCGCCACCGCCCGCCGGTCGCGCAGGTTGCGCGACAACACCTCGCGCACCAGCATGTCCGCCGTCTCGACGCCCACACCGACGATGCGCGCCAGCAGGCGCACCATCGCATTCGGCCCCTCGTCCGGCGCCTGCGCCAGGCGTTCTAGCCGGGCCTGCTCGATCTCCTCGATCTGCTCCCGGACGACGGCAAGCCGGGCCATGTCGCGCCGGAGCTCGTCCAGCGTGTTCGGCGGGATCGGCAGGTCTTCCGGGGTTCGTAGGGCCGCAAGCCGCTGCGGCGCACGGCGCAGCTTGGGCTTGAAGCCGCGGATGCCAAGCCGGGCCAGCGCCGACTTCATGCGGTTGGCAATCCGGGTCTGCTCACCCACCAAGCTTTCGCGCTCACGGCTCGGGCGCTTCGCGTCCTCCGCCTCAAGCGTCGGGATCGCCACCATCCCGCAGTGTCCTCGCTCGCCGCGCAGCCAGCCCAGGAACACGCGCATGAGCATGGCGGTGTCC
>JACDGQ010000528.1 GCA_013821615.1 Planctomycetota bacterium | reverse complement strand
ACGGGGGCCGCGTCCGGAAGTCCGGAAGTCCGGAAGTCCGGAAGTCGACAGCCCTTCGGACAATGGGCCGCTCCTGACGCCCGACGGGTCTCGACAGCCCCGAGTCGTCGTCGCGCGTCATCCGCGCTGGGCCGCGCTTGCCTCCGACTTCCGGACTTCCGGACCTCCGGACGTCCGGACCCTCACCGCCGCTTGCGCGTGAACATCCCCTTCGTGTCCCCCATGCGCTCCAGGCACAGCGCCGCCAGCGCGGTCCAGCCGGTCTGGTGGCTGGCACCCAGGCCCGCGCCGGTGTCGCCATGGAAGTACTCGTGGAACATCACGTGGTCGCGCCACAGCGGATCGCTGCGGTAGCGCTCGGCGCCGCCCATGCAGGGGCGGGCGCCGTCAGCATCGGGAAGGAACAGCGAGCCGAGGCGCCGCGCCAGCTCACGGGACACCTCGGCCAGGGTCATGTGGACGCCCGAGCCGGTCGGACACTCGATGGTGAAGGCGTCGCCGTAGAACGCGTAATAGCGCTCGAGCGACTCGATGAGCAGGTAGTTGAGCGGGAACCACACGGGACCACGCCAGTTGCTGTTGCCGCCGAACATGCCGCTGGTCGACTCGCCCGGCTCGTAGCCGACGCGCAGGTCCTGCCCGCGGTCGCTGAGCACGAACGGCCGGTCGGCGTGCACGCGCGATACCGAGCGCACGCCGTGCGGACTGAGGAACTCGCGCTCATCGAGCACGTAGCCGAGCATGCGCCGCAGACGTTCGCGCGACGGCAGGGCGAGCAGCCGACGCGGGTTGCCGGGGTCGCCCATGGTCTCCATGTAGCTGATGTTGTCGGTGAGGTCGTGGCGGTGGTCGAGGAACCAGGTCAAGCGCTTGGAGAAGCCCGGGAAGCGCTCGAGGATGTCGACATCGAGGATCTCGACCGCGAACATCGGGATCACGCCCACCAGCGAGCGCACGCGCATCGGCAGCGAGCCGTTGGCGCTGGTCAGCTGATCGTAGTAGAAGCCGTCCTCCTCGTTCCACAGCCCACCGCTGCCGAGCGTGTTGATGGCCTCGGCGATCTCGATGTAGTGCTCGAGGAACTTCGAGGCGATGTCCTCGTAGACCGGGTTGGTCTTGGCCAGCTCGAGCGCGATGGTGAGCATGCGCCCGGCGTAGAACGCCATCCACGCGGTGCCGTCGGCCTGCTCCAGCCAGGTGCCGCTGGGCAGCGGCTTGGAGCGGTCGAAGACGCCGATGTTGTCGAGGCCGAGGAAGCCGCCGGCGAAGAGGTGCTTGCCGCCGACGTCCTTGCGGTTGACCCACCAGGTGAAGTTGAGCAGCAGCTTCTGGAAGACGCGTTCAAGGAAGGCGGTGTCGCCCTCGGTCGAGCGGCCGTGGCTGTCGTAGACCGAGGTCATGCGGTACACGCGCCACGCCGCCCAGGCGTGCACCGGCGGGTTGACGTCGCCGAGCGCGAACTCGTAGGCCGGCAGCTGGCCGTTGGGGTGCATGTACCACTCGCGCAGGAACAGGATGAGCTGGTCCTTGGCGAACTGCGGGTCGACGCGCGCGAGCGGGATGGTGTGGAAGGCGAGGTCCCAGGCCGCGTACCAGGGGTATTCCCACTTGTCCGGCATTGAGATGACGTCGCGATTGAAGAGGTGCGGCCAATCGGCATTGCGCCCGTGCTTGCGCCCTGCGGGCGGCGCCGGCTGCAGCGGGTCGCCGTCCAGCCAGTCCCGGACCACGTAGTGGTAGAATTGCTTCGACCACAGCAGCCCGGCATAGGCCTGGCGGATCACGCGCCGCCCCTCGCTGTGCGGATCGCCGGGCGAGAGCGCGGCGTAGAAGGCGTCCGCCTCGGCGAGGCGCGTGCTGAGCACGTGCGCGAACTCCGCGCCGAACCAGGGCAGCGGCGTGACGGCGGCCTTGGCGGTCGCCTTGACTGCAGCCTTGCCCGGGTGCGCGCCGGCGTGGGTCGTCGGCGGCGACGCTGCGCGGCGCAGGCGCACGGTGACGACCACCTCGCCACGAGCCGGGATCTCCAAGCGGTAGAGCGCGGCGGCCTTGGTGCCGGTGCGCGCGGGATTGACCGCGGCCCGTTCGCCGTCGACCACGTAGCGGTGGAAGGCGTCCTTCACGTAGGGCGTGGCGTTGTCGGCGCCGAAGAGCTGGGCCTGGTTGGTGTCGTTTTCGGTGAACAGCCACTGCGGCCGGGTGCCGTCGCTGGCGGGTGCGGCGGCGCACTCCATCGCGCCGAGGGTGTCGTGGCTGCTCGCCACGCTGCCGTCCCCGGCCAGCCACAGGCGCGGACGCGCGGCACGCGCCTCGTCGCCGGCGCCCCAGCTCCAGCTGTTGCGGAACCACAGCGTCGGCAGCAGATGGATCGTGGCGGACGCGGCGGAGCGGTTGGCCACGGTCAAGCGGATGCAGATGTCCTCAGGCCCGGCCTTGGCGTATTCCACCGTCAGGTCGACGAAGCGGTTCTCGTCGAAGGCGCCGGTGTCCTCGAGCTCGTACTCCGCCTGGCTGCGACCACGCGCTTTGTTCTCGCGGCGCAGCTGCGCGTACGGGAAGGCGCCGAGCGGGTAGCGGTACAGTCCACGGCAGTAGGAGTGGGTCGGGGTGGCGTCCTGGTACCACCAGCACTCCTTGGGGTCCTCGCCGTGGTTGCCCTCGGGCCCGGTCAGGCCGAACAGGCGTTCCTTGAGGAACGGGTCGCGCCCGTTCCACAGCGCCGGCGCGAAGCACAACCGGCACTCGCGGTCGGTGAGGCCGAGCAGGCCGTCCTCGCCCCAGCGGTAGGCGCGACTGCGCGCCTGGTCGTGCGGGAAGTAGTCCCAGCACTCGCCGGTGGCGCTGTAGTCCTCGCGCACCGTCGCCCACTGACGTTCGGCGAGGTAGGTGCCCCAGCGCTTCCAGTTGTGCGTGCGCTGGGCGTCCTCGACGAGGCGGCGGTGCTCGGGCGTGTCGGATCGATGCATGGGGACAGCCTGTCCGCGTCCATGGCGTTTTCCATCCACGAAGGGCCAGTGGACAGCTGGGGCGGGGGGCAGGGGGCGGAGAGTGCGGAGTGCGGAGTGCGGAGTGCGGAGTGACCGTAGAACAGGCGCATCCCGGGGCCCACGGAGGCGTAATGCACATTCAGCAACCACTTCGCACCTCGCACGCCGCACTCCGCACTCCGCACTCCGCACCCCGCACCCCGCAC
>JACDGQ010000527.1 GCA_013821615.1 Planctomycetota bacterium | reverse complement strand
GACGCGGGCTTCTCCGCACCCCGCACTCCGCACTCCGCACTCCGCACTGGTAAGGTTCACGCGAAATCCTCCCGCTGCTGCTCGCCGTCAAACGCGACGTGGCTGCGCCGCCGTTCCGAGGTGTAGGCCTCGGCGGTGTTGGCGGAGAGGATCTCGTAGAGCATCGCGACCTTGCCCGCGCCGGGGCGCAGCAGGCGGCCGAGGCGCTGGACGTGTTCGCGCACGCTGCCCGAACCGCTGACGATGATGCCGACGCTGGCCTCGGGCACGTCGACGCCCTCGTTGAGCACCTTGCTGGTCACCAGCACCGGATAGGTGCCGGTGCGAAAGGCGGCGAGCATCGCCTTGCGCTCGGGCCCTTTCGTATGGTGGGTCATCACCGGCAGCACGAAGGTGCGGCCGATCTCGTAGGCGGTGTGGTTGTCCTCGGTGAAGACCAGGGCGCGCTCGCCGGGATGCTCGCGCAGCAGGTCCCAGACCGCGCGCAATTTTGCGCGGCTGGCGCGCGAGAGGCGCTTCTGCTCGCGGTAGCAGCGCATCGCCGCGCGCCCCTGCGGATCGCGCGCGGCCGCGGCGATGAAGCGCTGCCAGCCGTCGGGGGCGCCGAAGTCGACACCGGCGCGACGCGCGAAGGCGAGGTACTCCTTGCGGTTCGCGGTGTAGGATTCCTGCTCGTCGGGGTCGAGCGCGACCTCGACGACCTCGGCCTGGTAGTTGGCGAGGAAGCTGCCCTCGAGCTCGCTGATGTGCGAACGGTGGACCTCGGGGCCGAGCAGTTCGTCGAGGCGCGCGTGCATGCCGTCGGCGCGCTCCGGGGTGGCGGTCAGGCCGAGGCGGAAGGGCGCGAGGCAGCCCTCGGCCACGCTCGCGGTCACGCCGGCGGGCAGGTGGTGGCACTCGTCGCAGACCAGCAGGCCGAAGCGGTTGCCGTGCCACGGCATCAGCAGCACGCCGGAATCGTAGGTCGCGACCGTCACCGGCAGCAGGTTCTTCTCGCCCCCGCCGTACTGGCCGACGGCGCGACCGAGGCGGGTCTGCAGGTCGTGCACCCACTGCTGCACCAGGTCGATGGTCGGCGCCAGCACCAGGGTCGAGCGGTTGCAGGCGAGCATGCAGCGCAGCGCCACGTAACTCTTGCCGGCGCCGGTGGGCAGCACCACCACGCCGCGGCGCTGCGCCGCCAGCCACGCGGCGATCGCCTGCTCCTGATACGCGCGCAGGGCGCGCGGACGCGCCTCGGCGAGTTCCAGGATTTCATAGGCCTTGGCCTGGTCGTCGTAGGGCGCCTTGCCATGCAGGCGGCGCAGCAGCTCGGCATAGGCGCTGGCCTTGGCGCGGTGGCGCGAGATGCGCGAATCCCATACGCACAGGCCCTCGACCAGGGCGGCGTGCTCGCCGAGCTGGTCGAGGGTGAGGGTGCCATCGTCGAAACGCAGGGTGATCACGCGGCCGGCATGCTGGCGGCGGATGACGCCCAGGGAATGGTGGAGGCGTGGTGGGCCGGGAGCCACCGCCGCACCCGCTGCGGCGCCCCCGGGTCACCCGTGCGCACGATCCAGCAGACCGCCGATAGAACAGGAGGTCGCGGAGGCGCGGAGGAGAGGACGGCGGAAGAGTCGGAGGCACTGCCGGCGACGCGCTTGGACCGGCAACCGGCATGGCCTCCCCTCGTTTCCACCTCCTTTCTTCCCTCCGCGCCTCCGCGCCCTCCTGTTCTTCCCGGCTGTCCCAGGAGCCCCTTGCCGGGGCGGCCCGCGCATTGCCTTTGCCGGGAGCGCGGCACGCTCCGCTGCTCCCGTCGTCGACCTCCGGACCGCCCATGCCCCCCGCCCCCGCCGACCTCGTCGCCCGCTACGGCTCGCCCCTGTACGTCTACGACCTGGCGGTGGTGCGCGCCCGCGCCCGCGCCCTGGCCGGCTGCATCTCGTACCAGCCCTTCCAGCCGCTCTACGCGATCAAGGCCAACCCCTGCCCGGCGGTGGTGCGGGCGATCGTCGCCGAGGGCTATGGCATCGACGCGGTCAGCCCCGGCGAGGTGGCGCTGGCGCTGCGCTGCGGCGTGGCCGCGGACCGGATCCTGTTCACCGAGAACAACATGACCGACGCCGAGCAGGCGCAGGCCCTCGCCCAGGGCGTGCTGGTCAACTGCGGCAGCCTCGACCGCCTCGAGCGCCTGGCCAAGGCCGGCGCGCGCACCGCCTCGGTACGCTTCAACCCCGACGTCGGCGCGGGCGCGCACGAGAAGATCTGCACCGCCGGACCCATGACCAAGTTCGGCGTGCACTACTCGCAGGTCGACCAGGTGGCGGCCATCGAGCGCGCCACCGGCATCCAGGTCATCGGCTGCCACATGCACATCGGCAGCGGCATCCTCGACGCCGGGGTCTACGCGCGCGCCATGGCGGTGATCCTGCAGGTCGCCGCGCGCCTGCCCAACCTGCGCTTCATCGACTTCGGCGGCGGCATCGGCATCCCCTACCGGGCCGAGCAGCAGCCCATGGATCTGTCCGCGCTCGGCGCCAAGGCCAGCGAGCTGATGGCCGCCTTCGCCGCGTCCTACGGCCGCCCGCTGGAGCTGCGCCTCGAGCCCGGCCGTTTCCTGGTCGCCGAGGCCGGCACGCTGCTGACCACGGTCACCAGCGTGAAGACCAATCCCGACACCGCCGCCGCCAAGGGTCGCACCTACGTCGGCTGCGACACCGGATTCAACCACCTGGTGCGGGTCGCGATGTACGAGGCTTTCCACCGCATCGACAATCTCACCCGCCCGGACGCGCCGGCCGCCGAGGTCGACGTGGTCGGTAACATCTGCGAGAGCGGCGACGTCTTCGCACGCGCCCGCAGCCTGCCCGCCCCGCAGCTCGGCGACCTGCTCGCGCTGCGCGACGCCGGCGCCTACGGCACCGCCATGGCCAGCACCTACAACACCCGCCCGCTGCCCGCAGAGGTCGTCATCGACGGCGACCAGGTACGCCTCGCCCGCCGCCGCCAGACGGTGGATGAGCTGCTGGAGGCGTGGGAGTGGTGAACGCGCGAACGGGTTTCAGGCTTCATGGTATGCATTTTCCGACTGGAGAGGGAGGGGAGAAGGGGAGGCAAGAGGGGCGGAGGGAAGAAGGGAAGGCAGGAAGGCAGGAAGGCATCCATGCCCGCCGGGTGCTCCCCCTGCTCCGCTGTCCCCCCTGCTGTCCTGACTCCCCCTTCTTCCC
>JACDGQ010000526.1 GCA_013821615.1 Planctomycetota bacterium | reverse complement strand
CAGTAGCGCGGCGAACGCCGTGAAACCGGCCGCGCCGAGGGCGTCGACCGCGGCCGCGCCCAGTGCGCCCGCCACCTGCGGCCCCGGGCAGTGCCCGATGAAGGCCGCCTCGAGCGCAGGCGCACTGCGCCGCACCGGGACGGGCGCGAGGTCGACGCGACGGTTGGCGAGGAGGATCACCGTGGGTTCCCGCTGCCGCCGCTCAGGCCTGCTCGACGGCTTCGACGGACAGCACCAGCTCCTCCATCGCCACGTCGCCGCCGCCCTTGGCGGTCAGCGTCGGACCCGTCCACTTGATCGGCATGGCACGGCGCAGCGTCCACGACACCACGGTGGCGTCGCGCTTCTCGTTGCGCAGCTTGATCACCACGTCGCGCTTGGCGTTGGCGAGGTCGCCGGTGCGCAGGGTGTCGATCCACTCGTAGAGGTTCTGTGCGCCGATCACCCCGCGCTTGAGCGTCACGTCGCCGGTCTTGAAGACGCCGGGGATCTTGCGCACGTGATTGACGTTGTCGTTGCCGTTACGGTACTCGGCGACGGTGACCTCGGTATTGAGGCCCGAGACCTCGCTGAAGCCCGCCTGGAAGTCGTTGCCGGACGGACCGTCGCCGAGCTCGACGAGGAAGTTGAACGATGAGTACGGGGTGTCGCGCAGGGTGGGCATGGATGGCTCCTGGGAAGTGGTTGGTTTGGGAGGTGAGTTCACGACCCTGAGGCAGCGCGTCTCGCGTCTCGTGTCACGCGTCCCAAGACTCGAGACTCGAGACTCGAGACACGAGACACGAGACACGAGACACGAGACACGAGACACGAGACACGAGACGCGTCGCTCAGGCGTCCGCGGTGAACTGGCCGATGCGGAAGACCACGAACTCCGCCGGGGTGAGCGGCGCCACGCCGACCAGGCAGACCAAGCGACCGTTGTCGATGTCGTTCTGGGTCATGGTGGTGCGGTCGCAGCGCACGAAGTAGGCCGACTTGGGGTCCGCTCCGAGCAGGTGCCCGTTGCGCCACTCGCTGAACAGGAAGCCGTCGACGGCGGCGGCGACGTTGGCCCACAGGCCCTCGCCATTGGGCTCGAACACCGCCCACTGCGTGCTCTTGTCGATCGAGCGTTCGAGGAACAGGAAGTAGCGCCGCACGTTGAGGTACTTCCACTCGGGATCGCCCGACAGGGTGCGGGCGCCCCACACCAGCCGGCCGCGCCCGGGGAAGCTGCGCAGGCAGTTGATGCCGTCGGGGTTGAGCAGCTCCTGCTGGAAGCGGTTGACCTCGACCTCGAAACCGAGCGCACCGAAGACCACGTCGTTGGCCGGTGCCTTGTGCACACCGCGCTGCACGTCGGTACGCGCGTAGAGCCCGGCGATGAAGCCGGACGGCGGCACGGTGATCTCCTCGCGCACGCCGCTGGGATCGGCGATGCGCACCCACGGGTAGTAGAGGGCGAGCCGCGAGTCGCTGAAGTTCGAACGCCACGCGCGCACGTCGCCGATGGTCTGGCCGTGGCGGCTGTCGACGATGCCGACGCGGTAGCGCATCTTGTTGACGTGCTTCTGCACCTCGAGGACCACGCCCTGGTGGCCGACCAGGTCGAGCATCGCCGCCGCCGGGGTGAGCACGATCGCGATGTCCTCGATGCTCTCGAAGGCGGTCAGGCCGGTGTCGCCCTTGGCCGAGTCGCTCTCGCCGGCGTAGTCGACGGGTACCGCCGGCGCGCCGTCGGTGCCGCCGCTCAGGGCGATGAGGTAGCGCGGCCCGGCGACCGGGTCGATGGCGGTGGTCAGGGCCGGCGCGTCGAACAGCGCGCGCAGCGCTTCCAGCACCTGCGCGGTGGTCGGCGCCGCAAGGTCGGCGCGGCGGACCAGCGCCGCGAGCGGGCTGGTCAGCGCGGCGGCGTGGCTCCCCGGGTGTTCCAGCAGGCGCGCCGCGAGCGCATCGTCCGCGCCCGGATCGAGGGTGAGGTTGGCGTAGGTCCACACCACCTCGCCGTCGCGGTCGTCGACGTCGACCGTCGTCCCGGTGCCCAGACGCCGGCGCACATCGAGGTCGAAGCTGCGCTGGACCACCAGCGAACCGACCTGCGCGCGCGCCGCGGCCAGCGCCGCTATCGGCAGGGTGAGATCGGCCGGCAGCAGGGGATTCAGCGCCTTGGGCACGGTCAGCACGCTGCCCTGGGCATCGATCGTGCCGACCAGGCGGGTGAGTCCGCCGAGGTCACCGAGCACGGCGGTCAGCCCCTGCGGCGCGCCAGCACCGGCCAGGCGCAGTTCGGCCGGAGTCCCGTCGGTCAGTGCGCCGCTGGTCGGCTGCTTGGCGTAGCCGCGGATGAAACGCACACCCGCGGGCAGGTGCGCCGCCGCGATGGTGGTGTTGGCGGCGAGCGCGACCGGCGCGCCGGTGTCGACGCGCGTCACCGCGACGCGCGCGGCATCGGGCGTGTAGGTGGCCGCATCGGTGCGCACCGCGACCAGCTGCAGGTTGAGCGCATCGGTCGCCACCACGCCGTTCGGCAGCGCGGACAGCACCGAGGCCGGCGCGATGCCGCTGATCAGCGTGGTGTCGCCGATCTTCGGAGTCACGCTTTCGAAACGCGCCAGGTTCTCGCTGTCGCGCCAGACCAGCTCGAGCAGGTAGTTCCCCGCGCGCCCCGGGAAGCGCGCGCGGAAGGTCACGGTGGCCCCGCCGGCGCCGGTGCCGCTGCGCGCCGCGAGGGCCGCGCTCGCACCGCTGCCGTCGGCCGCGGCCTGGTTCACGCCGGCGAGGACGCGCGAGACGAACAGCTGCTTGCCGCCGTTATCGAAGAAGGCGCGCGCGGCGATCGCGGTCTGGTTGGTGACCGGGCCGTCGCCGAAATCGAGGTCGGCGGCGTCGCCGTAGGTGCGCTCGAACTCGGTGACGCTGGTCATCGGTTCAGGCGTGCCGCGCAGCGGGCCGGTACGCGTCGTCCCGACGATGCCGGCGACGCTGGTGCCGACGCCTTCGATGGACTTGGCGCGGAAACTGGTCTCCTCGACGAAGACACCGGGGGCTAGGTATTCGGGCATGGATCCTCCGTGGACGCGGCGTTCAGGGTTGCTGGACGAGCAGGGTGGTGATGAGGGCGGTATCGAGGCGCTGGCGGCGCCCCGGCGCGAAGGTGAAGGGCAGGGTGCCGAGCCAGTGCACGGCGCCGCCCGGCTGGCGGCCAGCGGGATCGCCGAGCATGCGCGCGGGCAG
>JACDGQ010000525.1 GCA_013821615.1 Planctomycetota bacterium | reverse complement strand
GAGTGCAACTCGGCGATCCCGGGGAAATGCGCTCACGCCTCCAGGTAGTAGTCCCCGCTGACTTCCTTCACCCGCCCATCCCACTTCGCCAGGAATTGCGCCCTGGTCGCGGCGAATAACGGACTGATCTCGATGCGCGCCTTGGCCGGTAGCGCCACCTTTACCCCGGCTGCGGCGAGCCACCCGGCGAACTGGTCGCTCGCCAGCTGCACGGCGCTGGCCGGGCTGTCGGCGACCACTTTGCCGTCGGTGCCATCGGCGTTCTTGACCGGCGCGAACTCGGCGAGGCGATCGATCTCCAGACCCAGGCTGGCCTTGGCCTCGGGGATCAGGTCGAAGATGAAGCGCTCGCTCTTCCAACCCTTGACCTCGCTGAGGGCGCCGTCCGCCCAGGCCTTGAGCGGCTTGGAGCTGCGGTGCAGCGGGATCTTGTATCCCTGGTCGGTGAGGCGGGCGAGGAATTCCACGCTCCAGCAGTGCATCGCGGGCGAACCCCAGCGGTAGATCAGCTCGCCGGCGGCGTTGCGGCTGCGCGCCTGCTCGGGGGTGACCTCGGTGTACTCAATGATGCGGTCGCTGCCGCCGACGCGCACCAGGTGGCCGACCTTCTCGTCGGGATGGGCCTTGGCCAGGACCTTGGTCACCACCTCGGCCTGCTCGAGCATGGCCAAGCCGATCAGCGCGGCGTCGTCGACCGGCGCGGTGACGTTGTCGACCTGGATGTAGACCAGCTGGCGCACGCCTTCGCGGCGCAGGCGCGCGAGGTTGCCGGACTTGACCAGCGCGGTGAAGCACCCGCCGTGGCCGTCCGGATTCTCGAGCAGTCTGCCGGGCCCGGCGAGCAGGGCGCGGCCCTGCTGATCGAGGCTGGGCACGGTGCCCTGGCTGAAGAAGCGAACCTGCCCGGCCTTGAGGCCGAAGTCGCCGTGCGCCTGGAAAAACTCGCGCGTCTCGCCGTCGGTCATCGGACTGGTCATCACCAGGAATGGCACGTCGCGGCCGACGCGGCGCGACAGCGACAGCACCTTCTCGGCCTGCAGCTGGTAGATGCTCTTGCCGGAATGCGCGGCGATGCGGAAGCAGCCCTTGGGAGCGCTCGAGCCGAGGCGCGTGCCCTGGCCGCCGGCGACCATCAGCACCGCGACCTGGCCGGCACGGTAGGCGGCCTCGCCCGCGCCCTCGAGTTCGCTCTGGCGCTGCGCGCGCTCGGCGAGCGGGATCACGCGGCTGGCACCGACGTCGCCCACCGCCGGCGGTTCGGCAGGATGCTCGAACTCGGCCCAGTCGATCTCGCCGAGCCGCGCCAGGAAGGCCGCGCGCGCCGCCTCGTCCAGACCAGCGACGGTCTGCAGCAGGTGGCCCTGCCCATGCTTGGCGAGGGTCTCGGCGAGGGCGAAGGCGTCGGGCATGAGTGGCTCCACGAGTGTGAGGGGCATGTTCGGGGCGCTGGCGGGGTGGGTCAATACCGGGGAGGCTGACGGCTGGCGGCTGACGGCTGACGGCTCCTTTCCCGATGTGGTGAGGTGGACCAATGTGATGGGTGCGTTCGAAAGTGGGACAGCGCAAAGCGCCAGCTGTCTGTCGTCAGCTGTCTGCTGTCAGCTGTCTGCTGTCTGCTGTCTGCTGTCAGCTGTCAGCTGTCAGCCGCCAGCCGCCAGCCGTCTGCTATCTGTTGTCTGCAATCAGCCGTCAGCCGCCAGCCGTCAGCCAAATCTATGCGGCACAAACCTGCTCCCATTCCCCGTGATGGGATCGCGATCCTCGCGAATGCCGAGCCCGCAGGCGGCATCGCCCACGATCCAGCTGCCCAGCACCGGATGGTTGCCGTCGAACTCGGGCAATGGATGCCATTCCTGGAAGATGGTCGCGCCGCGGTAGGGGCCGTCATGGGACGCGCGCACGCGGCCGCGCTCGACCACGCGCACGTTGCTGCCCTCGCGCGACCACAGCGGCTTCTCGACGTGGGTATCGCCCCACGGTGCGTGCGCGGCGCGCAGCAGGTTGGGGTGGCCTTGATTGAGCTCCCACAGCAGCGGCAGGATGGCTTTGCTGCTCAAAACCATCTTCCACGGCGGCTCGATCAGGGCGAGGCCGTCGCGCAGCAGGTGGTCGGCGAAGGCCTCCTGGCACAGCCATTCCCACGGGTAGAGCTTGAACAGCCGGTGCACCGGCTGCAGCTCGAGGTCGACGAAGACGCCGGCGCGCGCGTCCCAGCCGAGCGCCGTGATGTCGAGCGCGACCGTATCGACGCCGGCCTGCGCAGCGGTGTCACGCAGGTAGGTGGTGGTGCCCAGGTCCTCGGCGCTGGCGGTGCAGCAGGCGGTGTGCACCAGTTCGCCGGGCTGGGCGATGGCACGCCAGCGCTCGACCAGGCGTTCGTGCAGGCTGTTGAACTGGTCGGCTTCCGGCGCGGTCTCCTGCAGCCAGTGCCACTGCACCACCGCGGCCTCGAGCAGCGCGGTCGGCGTGTCGGCGTTGTATTCGAGCAGCTTGGGCGCGCCGCTGCCGTCCCAGGCGAGATCGAAGCGGCCGTACAGCGACGGGTCGCCGCGCTCCCAGCTCGCGGCGACCAGGGCGTGGCAAGCCTCCGGGATGCCCAGCTGACCGAGGCGGCCGGCGCGGATGGCATGGTCGACCGCGTCCAGGCACAGTCCGTGCAGGTCCGCTGAGGCGTCCTCGAGCACGTCGATCTCGCCGGCGCTGAACTCGTAGCAGGCGCTCTCGTCCCAGTAGGGCGCCCCGGCGATGGTGTGGAAGCCGAAGCCGAGCGCTTCGACCCGCGCGCGCCAGTCGGCGCGCGGCGTGCAGGTCCGTCGCTGCATCTCAGCCGCCCGAGGAGTGGCCGGCGCCGAAGCTGTGGCTGCTGCTGCCGAAGCCGCCGCGCGACACCGCCGAGGTGGCGCTGTCCTGGTGGGATGCAGCGCTGGAGCCGACGCTGTGCTGCTGGTGCCAGACCGGACCGGACCCGCTGCTGGAGCCCGTGCCGGGCGCGAACCACCCCTGCTGATCCTGGCACGCGGCCGCCGGGTCGGTCTGCGCCTGGTCGTCTTCGTCGCTGCGCGCCCCCGGACGGTAGGTGGCGCCAGCGACCGGGCGCAGCGGATCGAGGCGCGGGCGCGTCCTGATCACCGTGCCCGCGGCGGCCGCGCCGATCACGATGGTGCCGCCCATCAGCACCAGGGGCACCACCTGCGAGCGCCGGCGCTGGCGCTCCGCCGCGT
>JACDGQ010000524.1 GCA_013821615.1 Planctomycetota bacterium | reverse complement strand
CGCCCAGCTCGCGCTCGCGCTGCTCTGCCATCTGCTGGTGCGCAGCCGGATCGGCGCCGAGCCCGCTATCCGCCAGTCGCGCGGTGCGCTCGAAACGCTGCGCGACAATGTGCGTGGGTTGTTCAAACCACCGCTGCACCTCGATGCGCCGGCGATCCTGGATTGGCCGACGACCGCCGCGGTGGCGATCGGGATCGCCCTGGTGATCGCGCTGCTGGTGCCGGTGGTCGGCATGCAGGTGGTGCTGAGGAAGCGGACGACGCTGTTGTAGGCGATTGGCACGCCCATCGCCCATTCCCACTGACTTCAACCCCTCGCGGGCCGACCTGTCGGTTTCCGCAACGGAGATGTCGTGGCCGAAGACCCGAATGGCGGTGAAAAGACCGAGATGCCGACGCCGAAGCGTCTGCAGGACGCGCGCAATGACGGCCAAGTGGCATTCTCGTCGGAAGCCAATATCGCCGCTCTGCTGATCATCGGCTTCGCCACCCTGGCGGTGATGGGGCCGAGCTTCTGCCAGGCGATGGGCAACCTTATCACCCGCTGCCTGGGCGACGCCCTGACCTGGGACCTCGAAGGCGGCGGCCTGCGCCGGCTGATCGTCATCGAATGCGCCCCGGCCTTTGCTTGGCTGCTGCCCTTCCTGGGCGTGCTGTTCGCGGCCGGCCTGGGGCTGTGCATCGCCCAGGTCGGCTTCCACGTCTCGGGCAAGGCGCTGGTCCCCAAGCTCAATCGCGTCAGCCCGTTCACCGGCTTCAAGCGCCTGTTCGGCTACCGCGGCCTGATGCGCGTACTGCTCAGCGTGCTCAAGCTCACCGCCGTGCTGCTGGTCGCCTGGCACGTGCTGCAGATCGACATCCCCAGCATGGTCCCGATCAGCCTCGATCTCGCCGCGCGCACGGGCCACGAGGCGCGTGGCCTGTTCGCCTTCGGCATGAAGGTCGCCTGCGTCCTCGCCCTGATCGCCGCCGGCGACTTCATCTTCCAGCGCTGGCAGTACACCCGCGACATGATGATGACCAAGCAGGAGGTGAAGGAGGAGTACAAGCAGTCGGAAGGCGATCCGCTGATCAAGAGCAAGATCCGCCAGATCCAGCGCCAGATGGCGCAGCGTCGCATGATGCAGGAGGTGCCCAAGGCCGACGTGGTGATCACCAACCCGACGCACGTCGCGGTGGCGTTGAAATACGACAAGCTGAACATGGCCGCGCCGGTGGTGGTGGCCAAGGGCTATGATGAAGTCGCGCGGCGCATCAAGGAACTGGCCGCGAAGCACAACATCGTGATGGTCGAAAACGTGCCGCTGGCGCGGGCGCTGGCGAAAGAGGTCGCGATCGGGAAGGCGATCCCGACGAAGTGGTATCAGTCGGTGGCGGAGGTGTTGAGCATGGTTTACAAATTGAAGAAGGGGAAGAAGTAGGGCGGCGAAGGCGAGGGTGTGGATGTGAAGCCGCCGGAAGTCATGCGCAGGCCCTCGGTATTTTTATCCCTGGAGCGATCCTATTTATCGACTGCGTCCGGCACCTTGATGGCGAAGAAGCCGTCGCCGAAGGTGGCGCTGTAGAGGATGTGGTGCACGCGGTCGAAGCGCATTTCGAAGGGATCGGTGGAAAAGGTCCGGGTGCCGCCCGCGAGCGGCTTCCAGGTCTGGCCGTCCGCCTCGGGCGCGGTGAACACCGGCTGGTGCTCGCCGGTGCAGCCGGTGTAGAGATGGGTGCCGTCGCCGCAGATGCCGATGTACCAGCTGTACGGCAGGCCGACCTTCAGCGGCTGCCAGCTGGCCCCGTTGTCGGTGCTGCGCACGGGATACTGGTAGGCGCCGGCATACAGCGTGCCGTCCTTGGTCCGGTAGAGCTGGTTACCGCCGTGGGTCATCTGCAGCGGGTAGACGAGCGTCCAGGTGGAGCCGCCATCGGTGGTGCGGAAGAATCCGCCCTGCTGGGCGGTGAACAGCCAGGTCTTGGCGTCACCCTGCTTGAGCGCAGGATCTGAGAGGAAGAAGATCGCCATCCCATAGCCGCCGGCGGAGCCGCTGGGCGGCTGGCGCGCGGTCCAGCTGGCGCCGCCGTCCGTGCTCTCCAGGACGCCGCAATTCCGCGAATTTTCCCAGGGGCTGTGGAAGCTGACCAGCACATGCGTGAAATCCAGCGGATCGACCGCGATGGAATAGAGGTCGGACGTGCCGACGCCGCTCGGCGGATGGTCCGTGGCGGTCTTGAAGCCCGGCGGCATGGACCAGGTCGCCCCGCCATCATGGGATGCCCAGAAGCCGATGGTGTTGCCGCGGACGCCATCCACGCAGTACAGATGCTGGCGGTCCTTGGGATCGATCTCCACATGGAGCGGTTCATCCAGCTGGCCGATCCTGGTCCAGGTGGCACCGCCGTCGGTGGTCTTGAAGAGCCCCGCCTTGGCCACCTCATAGGCGCAGACGCAGAGGTAGATGGTCAGGGGGTCGACGGGATCGAGGGTGACGCCTTGGCAGAAGACGTGCGATGCGGGCGTCATGATCACCCCGGGCGGGGTGATGTCGGTCCACACGCCGGGAATCAGGTCGAGGGCCACAGCCAGATGGGCATGGGCGCCGAGGAGGCAGGCGGTCACCAGCAGCGCGGATTTCATGGGTGATCCCCCAGCATCCCCCGCTGCCGCATCCACTCGATCGCCCGCTCCGGCCAGCTCGACGCGATGTTCTTCGTCGCTCCGCCGATGCCGTAGCCCGCGCCGCTCTTCATGCCGTGGTCGCCGGTCTCGTAGACGTGCAGCTCGGCCGGCACGCCGGCGGCCTGCAGCGCCAGGTAGAAATTCACGCTGTTGAGCGGGCTGACGCCGTGGTCGTCGTTGGCGTGCACCAGGAACGCGGGCGGGGTGTCCTTGGTGACGTGCAGCTCGTTGGAATAGAACGCGACGAGGGTTGGATCGGGATTGGGCCCGAGCAGGTTGGCGCGCGAGCCGCCGTGGCCGTGCGCGCCCATCGTCACCACCGGGTAGATCAGCAGCATGAAGTCGGGGCGGGTGGCGGCGTCGAAGTGCGTGCCGGCCGTCGCGGCGAGATGGCCACCTGCGGAGTAGCCGAGGATGCCCAGGCGGTGCGCGTCGATGCCCCACGTGGCGGCGTGGGCGCGCGCGATCGTGATGGCGTGGTGCGCGTCCTCGAGCGGGGCGCCGTGGTCGGCGCCGTGCGCGACCGGCAGGCGGTACTTGAGCACCAGGCCGGCCACGCCG
>JACDGQ010000523.1 GCA_013821615.1 Planctomycetota bacterium | reverse complement strand
CATCCAGGCAGACCAGTTCGCTGTCATAGTCGGAGTGCAGGCCCTGACCGATGACCAGGGACCTGCCATCGGCGCTGAGCGCGGGCGACGAGATGAAGCCCTTGAATCCAGCCGTGGGGGATGGGCGCTTCACACTGCAGGACCAGCGCAGCCGGCCCATGAGGGCATCTATGCAGACGACCGTGCCGGAACTCGTCGGGGGATCGAGGTAGCACGACGCCGCGTACACCGCACCGCCCGCGACCAGCGGTGAACTGAGATACATGGAGAGGTCGTCATCCGCGGCGACGAAGCTCCAGGCGGGGATCAGCCCACGGGGTGCGACCCCACCGAGAAACCCGGAACGGCGCTCATCGCCGCGGAAGTAGCGCGCGGCTTCGCCAGGCGTCCGGGCCACGGACGCGGCGGGCGCAGCGCCGGGTGGTGCCACCACGGCGCCCACCTGCGCCGCTCTGATCCTGGCCGCCGCATCCTGTTCGATGATCGCCAGCGCCACGCGCGCCCAATCGCTGCGTGGGCCGCCCAGGGTAGCGGCCGCACCCTGGGAGCGCTGTCCACCGCCCGTGAGGGGCGGCGCTGCAGTGGACTGAGCGACCACCCACCATGCGCCGCAGCCCAGCGCCAGGAGCAGCATGGGTATCCACGGCCGCCGACGGAGCACGTGCAGTAGCGCGCGCGGCTTGAGCAGCAGGCCGACGGCGCTGGTGACCGCCAACAGGATCAGCGGAAACAGCGCCGTGCCAGCCTGGGCGATCACCGGGACCACGCCCATCCGGGCCTGGCAGGCCTCCATCACTGCCGAGATCGGAAGGTGAAACATGGAATCTCCGGAGGCGCTGCTGCACCGTGGCGGTTCGCCAGGGTGCAGTCATGGGCATGGGATGCAGGCGTGCGGTTGCCCGCGACCACTCCCAAACGACCGGAAAAGGCTTGTGTGACTTCGGAGTCGCATGGTCGCGCAAAGCTCTTATGCTGGCCTTCCGGGGGAACAAGCGCCGGACTCCACCCCTGACCGGGCGCCGTGATGGCCACCGTCCTGGGGCGGCGGGGGCCGCCGCTCGCACGGTGCGCCGGAGACGTCATGCACGGAGTCCTGCGCAGCGGCTGCACCACCGCTCGCCTGGATGCCGGCCCTTATCAGGAGCCTTCGCACCGCCCATGAAGCCAGTCATCACCCAATACGATCTCGCCGAGCGCCTGGGGGTCGGACAGAAGACCATCTCGCGGGCCCTGGCGGGCGAACCGCGCGTCGCCCCCGAACTGCGGGCCCGCATCATCGCGGCGGCGAGCGCGCTGGGCTACCGGCCCAACCAGAGCGCGCGCAGCGTCAGGAGCCGGCGTTTCGACAAGGTCCTGTTCCTGCAGCTGGCCGAGGCCGCGCACCAGCGCGTCGATTCCGGCATCACCGACGGCATCGCGGATGGCATGGCGGAACTCGGCCGCTCCCTGGTGATCGAGCGCCTGGTGCTGCCGGATTTCCTGACCGGGGGCCCCGCCCCGCGCGCGCTGCGCGAGATGATGGTCGACGGCGTGCTCGTGCACGGCCACATCGAGGCGCCACGCCAGGTGGAAACCATGCTCACGGCCTGCCGACTGCCCGTGGTGTGGGTCAATCGCATGGTCACCCATGACTGCGCATTTCCCGACGATCTCGGCGGCGGCCGGTTGATGGTCGAGCGGCTGGTGGCCGCCGGCCATCGCCGCATCGCGTGGTATGATGGGCAGCTGGGGTTCAGGCCGACCAGCGCGGTCCACCACAGTCGCGTGCAGCGACGGGATGGGTACCGCGCGGCCATGCGCGATGCCGATCTCGCGCCCCGCCTGTTCTCACCTCGACACGATCCTGGCCGAGATGGCCATCTCGAGTGGTTGATCGCGGCGTGGGGCGAACGGCGCGGCGCGGACCGGCCGACCGCGATCGCCTGCTATGGCGGGCACGAGGCCTTGACCGTGATGGTCGCCGCCGGGCGGCTCGGGCTACGGGTTCCCGCGGACCTCTCGCTGATGGTGGCGCATGCGGAGGACCTGGTCGCCGGCATCCATCTGGATGTGGCCCAGGTGCCGGCGGAGGCGATGGGTCGCGCCGCAGCGGCGCTGCTCGGCCGCCGCTTGGACGGCACGCGGCGCACGCCGGCGGTGGCGGTCCCGTTCCAGCACCTGCCAGGCGCCAGCGTGGCCACCGTCGGGTGAACCTGCGATGATCCTGCGGCCGCCGTGGTCGGAAGACGCCGGTGCTCGGCTGATCCGCGCGAGCCGTGCGCGGGGACGGCAGTGGATCACGCCGAAGCCACAATCGCCTTCCTGCCGACCGCCGTCGCCGCCCCGCTCCCCGCGCCGCTGGAGCAATCGCCCACCGCACCCTGCGTGAACGGCAGCAGGATGCGGAAACAGCTGCCGCCACCCGGCGTGGAATCGAGCAGCAGGTGGCCCTGGTGCGAGGTCACGCAGCCGGCCACCGCGGCCAGACCCAGGCCGGTGCCCTGGCCCTCGGCCTTGGTGGTGAAGAACGGCTCGAAGATGCGCTCCTGGAGCGCGAGCGGGATGCCCGCGCCGCTGTCACGCACGCTGATCGCCACGAAGCTCCCCGTGACCTCCTCGCCGCAGATCCGGCAGTGCTCGCAGGCGATCGCCACCGCAGCCGCGCCGAGGGTCAGCTCGCCGCCGTCCGGCATGGCGTCGCGGGCGTTGACGCACAGGTTGAGCAGGGCGTTCTGCAGCTGCTCGCGGCTGGCGTCGACCACCAGCGCGGCGTCGCCGGCATCGCGCACGACGCGGATCTGCCGGCCGAGCAGGCTGGCGAGCATCTCGTGCAGCTCGTCGAGCAGCTCCGTCGGCCGGATGGACTCCATCTCGACGGTGCGGCGGCGGGCGAAGGTCAGCAGGCTGCGCACCAGGGCGGTGGCCGCGGTGATGGTGCGGTCGATGGTGTCCAGACGCCGGCGCACCCCGGGCTCGCGGCCGACGGCGGCGTCGAGGAGCTCGAGGTTGCCGACCAGCACCGCCAAGTGGTTGTTGAAGTCGTGCGCCAGGCCGCCCGCCATGCGCCCCAGGGATTCGAGCTTCTCGCTCTGCGTCAGGCGCACCTGGAAGGCGTGCTCGCGGGTGACGTTCCACACCAGGCCGAGCATGCCCAGGTCGCCGGGACCCGCGCTGCGTCCGCGGATGCGGATGCGCCGGCGCCCTCCGGCCGCCTGCCACCAGCCCTCGCACTCGAAGGGCTGGCCGAGGTGGCGCCCTGC
>JACDGQ010000522.1 GCA_013821615.1 Planctomycetota bacterium | reverse complement strand
GACGACCGGAGCTTCTCATGCGCCACCTCGCCTTCACCCTGCTCACCGCGGTGCTGTCCACCGGCGCCCTCACCGCCGCCAGCGAGCCCACGGTCGGCGCCCCCGCCCCCGAGTTCGGCGGCACCCAGTTCTTCAACCTGCCCGCTGGCACCACCACGGTGACCATCGCCAGCGAGCGCGGCCGGGTGGTACTGCTCGACTTCTGGGCGACCTGGTGCGGTCCGTGCGTGGCCTCGGTGCCGCACGTGATCGGCCTCTACAAGAAATTCCACGACCAGGGCCTGGACGTGATCGGCCACACCGATGGCAGCAGCACGGACGTCGCCGGCTTCATCAAGGCCAAGGGCATCCCCTACGTGATCAGCGTCGGCCCGGACATCGGCGACGCGTACGGCGTGACTGGCATCCCGCACGTCTTCCTGATCGGACCGGACGGTAAAATCGCCTGGCAGGGCCACCCGGCCGAGCTCGAGGAGTCGACCGTGGCCGAGCTGGTCAAGAAGGTGAAGAAGCCGCACTAGACCGGGCGGCGCGCCTGCAGCGCCCACAGCCGCGCGAAGTGGCCGTCGGGGCGAGCTTCCAGCTCCACCGGGCTGCCGTCCTCGACGATGCGGCCCTGGCTGAAGACCAGCACGCGATCGACGCCGCGCAGGGTCGAGAGGCGGTGCGCGACGATGAAGGTGGTGCGGCCGCGGCACAGCGTGTCGAGGTCGGTCTGCAGGCGCGCCTCGGTGTCGAGGTCGAGGGCGCTGGTCGGCTCGTCGAGGATGACGATCGCCGGATCGCGCAGGAACACCCGCGCCAGGGCGATGCGCTGGCGCTGCCCGCCCGAGAGCCGGCCGCCGCGCTCGCCGCAGATGGTGTCGTAGCCGGCCTCGAGGCGGCCGATGAACTCGGCGGCCTGGGCTTGGCGCGCCGCACCCTCGACCGCGGCGTCGCTCGCGTCCGGGCGGCCGAAGCGGATGTTCTCGCGCACCGTGGCGTTCCAGATGAACGGCTCCTGGCCCATGATCGCGGTCGCGGCGCGCAACTGGCGCAGGCCGAGCTCGGCGAGCGTGCGCCCGTCGTAGGCGATGCGCCCGCTGCTGGGCGCGTAGAAGCCCAGCACCAGGTCGAGGAAGGTGCTCTTGCCGGCGCCGGTCTCGCCGACCAGGCCGACGCGCTCGCCGGGGGCGATGGACACGCTCAGCGCGCACAACGCCGGCTCATTGGCCTCGGGGTAGCGGAAGGTGACGTCCTCGAAGCGGATCGCGCCCGCGGGACGCGCCTGCACGCGCGCCGCGGGCGGCGGGCCCTCGACCTCGTCGCTGTCGAGGATGGCGAACAGCGCGGCCATGCCCGGCTTGGCCTGCTTCCACGCCTCGAAGGTCGAAGTGTAGGCGCCGATGCCGGATTGCAGGAAGCCAAGCATGGCGGTGAACACCACCAGCTGGCCGAGCGGTGTGGCCACGGGATCACGCAGGTGCATGACCGCGCCCACGCACCACACCAGCACCGGCATGTACTGGTTGGCCATCTGCATGCCCATCTGCACCCAGCGCATCGCCACGCTCGCCTCGACGCCGGCGCGGCGCAGCTCCTCGATCTGGTCGCCAAGCCGGCCGGCGATCATCGCCTCGTTGCCGAAGCTCTTGGTCAGGCGCATGCCGGCGATGAACTCGACCATGCTCGCCGAGAAGCCCTCGCCGCTGCGCTGGGCGCGCAGGTTGAGGCGGTCGAGTTTGCCGCCCATGGCGCGCATCAGCAGCATCTGCGGCGGGATCAGGCTGACCGCGACCAGGAACAGCAGCGGGTTCAGGCACAGCAGCCAGATCGCGCTCGCGCCACTCAGCACCAGGCTGACCACCAGGCTGGTGACGACGTTGTGCAGCAGGTTCTCGACCCGACCCATGTCCACGGTCAGCTGGTTGGAGAGCGCGCCCGCGCCGCGGCGGGTGAAGAAGCCCAGCGACAGGCGCTGCAGGTGGTCGACGACCAGGCGACGCAGGCGCGCGACGCTGGCGCGCACCAGGTGCTGGTTGGCCGAAAAGGCGCGCACCGTGCACCAGCCGTGGAAGGGCCACCACAGCAGGTTGCCGGCGGCGTAGGCAGCGACCGGCCACAGCACGTGGTGCTCGCGGCACCACGGGATGATGTCGTCGACCAGGTACTTGAGCCCGGCGGTGAAGGGGATGTAGGTGAGCGCCTGCAGCGCCTGGAAGATCCCGCCGACCCACATCAGGCGGCGCTCGACGCAGGTCAGCGCCCACAGCCGCCGCACCGGGCCGCGCCCGCGCGTGGTGCGCGCGATGCGCCCGGTCAAGTCGCCGATGACGCCACCGTGTTCCGGCAGGGCCGCGGCGGGCGAGGACGCGTACTCCTCCTCATCCGCGCTGGCCATGCCCGTCGGATTCTGGAACGCGGGGTGGAAATGCCATGGTCGGTGGACAGCTGGCTGGCGGCTGCCAGCCTTTGGCCCTGGTCGCCAGAGGAAATCGGCGCGTCAGCCTCCCGCCGTACATGACGACACCGGCGCAACGCGCCGGTGTCGTCAGTCGTCAGCCGTCAGCCGTCAGCCGTCAGCCGTCAGTGGTGGTGATGGCCGCCGGGACCATGGGCGTGGCCGTGCGAGAGCTCGTCGGCGGTGGGCTGGCGGACCTCGATGATCTCGACGTTGAACTGCAGGGTCTTGCCGGCGAGCGGGTGGTTGCCGCTGACGTAGGCCTGGCCTTCCTTGACCTGGTGCACGGTGAAGACCACCTCGCTGCCCTGCAGGGTCGGATGCTCGGCCTTGAAGCGGAAGCCGGGCTTCACCTGGGCGCGCGCCGCCTCGGGGAAGACCTCGACCGGCACCTGCAGATCCAGCTCGGGCTCGTGCGCGCCGTAGGCCTGCTCGGGGGCGATGGTCGCCTTGACCTTGTCGCCGGCCTTGTGGCCGATCAGCGCCGCCTCGAGCCCGGAGATGATCTGGCCGTGGCCGTGCAGGTAGACCAGCGGATGGCCCGCCTCGCTGCGATCGACCTCCTCGCCCTCGGCGGTGGCGACCTGGTAGGTGAAGGAAACGACCGCGTTCTTCGCGATATCCATGAGCGCCTCAACGGGACAGGTGGGGGCCGGGACCGCACCGCCGTGCGCGGTGGTGCTGGCCGGGGTCCGGCGGCGGATCACCTTGCGGCTGAATCCGGCGAGGCAAGGCCGGCGCAGCCCGCGGCACCCGCAGTCTCTGAAAGGCAGCCGAGTACAACTCGGCGATCCCAGGCCTGCGG
>JACDGQ010000521.1 GCA_013821615.1 Planctomycetota bacterium | reverse complement strand
CCCCGCCGATGAAATGCGCTCCCGTAGATTGGTTCGGCAGAACACCCCGGGCTCACGTCCGGGGACCGATTATATCGGCCGCTCCGCGGGCTCATGTGGAGATTCGCTGCGTTCCCAGGGCTCACGCCCTGGGCTATGGGATGTCGCCCGCTGCGCGGGCTTTCGCATTCGTGGGGACGCCTACGGCACCAACTGCAACCGCCCCCACCCGCTACGGTCCGCGGCGTCGTGCTCATTCCCATTCCACACCAACTGCCGCGCCTTGCCGTTCGCGGCATCGACGACCACGACATCGCAGCGCAGCTCTTGGCCGGCCTTCGCGGTGGTGCCGAGGGACGCCCACGGGATCGCGGCCTGCAGGGTGTAGCCCTTGCCGTCGACTGCGGGCTGGGCGACCAGATGGACGGCCGCGTCGGCCTTGCCATTCACCAGATTCCAGGTCTTGCCCGGCGCGGCGCCGAGCTGGATGCGGCGGTCGCTGGGCAGCAGGGCGCCGCCCTGGTCGGCGTGCTCGCTGCCGAGGAACAGCTCGATGCCGTCGCCCTTGGCCGCGTCCTGGCCGGCGAGCGGCGTCGGATCGCTGACCACGGCCTGCAGGTAGAGATTGCGCTCGTCCCAGCACACCTTCACCGCGGCCTCCAGCCCCTGGCCGTTGCCACCCGCGGCGATGCGCTCGGCGCCGATGCGCTCCGGCGGCCGGCCCGGCCAGTTGGTGATGGAGCCATCGAGGGTGATCGGCCCGAGCGCGTGGCCCGCCTGGAGGAGCCGGCTGTCGCCCGCGCCGGTACCGACGAACGGCTTCTTCTTGTCGAACCACACGTCGTAGATCTCGCGGTGGGCGGTCGCCATCTCGTCGACCAGGTCGCGGTAGGGCCGGTCGGCGACGTTGAAGATGCCGGTGTTGGCGCGTTCGCCGTTGAGGTACTGGAAGAAGCGCCCGGTCACCGACTGGTCGATCAGCGTGAACCACTCGGTGCCGACCACGTAGCCGGTGGCGGCGCCCGCCTCGACGAAGGCGCGGTAGGCCTCGCCACGTTTGCGCTGGGTGCGCAGGTCGAGCGCCGCGGGCGCGACGTTGCTCTCGTCGGCGCCGGTGTAGTAGAACTCGCTCCACATCTGCGGTTTGTCGCCGGTCCATTTGTGCAGGCGGTCCATGAAGGCGAGGTCGGCGGCGCGCGTGTAGTAGTTGATGCTGATGACGTCCATGTACTTGCCGGCGATGCGGCACAGCGCCTCGCTGTTGGCGGTGCCGGGCTGCCAGCGGTGGCCGATCATCAGGTGGTTGTGGTCGTATTTGCGGAAGGTGGTGGCCACCGCCTGGTAGTAGGTCTCGAGGAACAGCTCGTCGTAGGCGCCCAGGTCCGCGTTCGCCTGCGGCGTGGTGATCGCCAGGCCCTGGTCGGCGAGCGCGTCGAAGCTCGCCGCCTTGAGGTTCCACGCGGTGTTGAAGGCGGCGATGTCCTGGTACTTGTCCTGGAGCAGCTTCACCAGGCGGCGCTTGGCCGCGTGCGTGCCGGGCAGCTGCGCGACGCCGCGCGGGATGTCCTCGAAGGCCTGCTCGTTGGCGAAGAAGTAGCCGATGATCAGCGGGTCGTCGGCGCGCGGGGCGACGCTCTTCGCCCACTCCGCGTCCATGCCCTTCAGGGTGGCGGCGTCGAAGGGGTCGGCGATGCCGCGGATGCCGGGCAGCTCGGGCCCGACCCAGATCATCTCGACGCGCGGGATGCGCTTCGCAGCGAAGGCCTTGTCGCCCGAGAACGCGCCAATCGAGTTGAAGCCCATCTGCCGCACGCGGTCGACCATCACGCCCATGTGGCTGTCGAGGTCGTACGACGTGCCGTACTTGCGCAGCAGGTTGGCGCGCAGGAACGAGAACGCCTTGTCGTGCCAGAAACCGTCCGGATGCCAGCACGGCGAGAACGCGTCGCCCGAGACCGGCGGCAGCCACGCGTAGATGCTCTCGCGTTCGCGCGTGTAGGTGAAGTCCTCGATGAAGCCGAACGAGCAGATGCCGAGGTGGAAGAAGGCGTTGCCGTCGGGATCGAGCATGGCCCAGCGCCCGCCGACCTTCTGCACGCGGAAGAAGCCGCTGCCCTTGGTGCCGAGCTTGGCCGCGCTGCCGGCGAGGCCGCCCCAGGTGTCGGTCGCCACCGGCTTGAGGCCGGCGTAGTACGCGCCCTCGCTCTGCACGTCGGCCTTCAGCTCGGCCTCGTCCTTGACCTTGCCGGGGAAATCCTTGCGGATGCTCTGGCCGAACTGGTCGATCAGGACGGTGGCCTGCGCCGGCTCGGTCACGGCGATGACCAGCTTGTGCACCTCCCAACCGCGGTTGTACGGCACCCACACCTGCCACTGGAAGGTCGGGTTGCCCCACTCGCGGTTGTCCTGCAGCTGCTGGTAGGAGTGCTCGGGCACGCCCAGGGTGATGGTGTGCCCGACGACGTCGGTGAAGGTGAAGGAGTCGTCGTTGCCCTGGTAGAGGAAGGGCTTGGGCGGCTTCAGCTTGGGAAAGGGCTTGGCCTCGCCGTGGCCGACCTTCCAGGTGCCGCCGTCGCCGATGTCCGCACCGACCCCGGTGGTGAGGTGGAAGGTGACGATCTCCGGCGGCACCTTGCGGAAGCGCATCTCGACCGCGTTGCCGTCGCCGAGCGACACGGTCGCCTCGGCGCCGTCGTCGTACTTCAGTTCGGCGCTGCGTCCGTTCACATGTTTCTCGATGGGCGACTTGTCGCCGGGCATCAGCTTCGGCCAGCTGATGCCGAAGGTGCCCAGGCCCTTCACCACCACCGACGGGCCGTCATCGCCCATGCGCAGGTCGGCCGCGGACGCGCCGCCGGCGACGAGCGCCAGCAGGCAGCAGGCGGACCAGCGGTGGATGCGCTGCGGGCGGGAGGCGGTGCGGACGGGCGTGGTCATGGTGGCCTTTAAATGGGAGCGACGAGTGACGAGCTGTGAGTGGCGAGAAGTGAGCAGCCAGGAGCGAGTGGCGAGACGCGAGACGCGAGAAAGAGAAGACGACGCGAGAGCTTGCGCCCAATGCGGTCGCTGAACCGCGCCCATCACGGCCGCGGTCCGGATGAGGAGCGTACCATCAAAGTGGTCGGCAGGCGCACCGTGCAGCCGGGATCCTCGACGGTCGGTCGGGTGCGGCGGCCCAGCAGCTGGCGCACCGCGGCGCGGCCGATGCCGTGCATGGCGACGCGCACGCTGGTCAGCGCCGGGGTCAGCAGCGCGGCCACCTCGACAT
>JACDGQ010000020.1 GCA_013821615.1 Planctomycetota bacterium | reverse complement strand
CCGGCCGGCAGGCGGCTCGCCGAGTTCGCGCTGGCACCGCGCCGCGCCGCGGGATGCGGCGAGATGCGGCCCGAGCGTGTACCCGGTCGGCCGTCGACGCGCAGCTGACGTCCGCTCTGCGTCACCGGCCGCAGGCCATGCCCCGAGTCGCTGATCGCGCCATGCTGGCTGGTGGTGCCCTTCGGCTGAGGCCGGGCGATCATCACCGACGAGGCCGGCACGACCTCCATCCCCCCGACCTCTGCCAGGAGGCCCTGGATGTCCTCGGTCGAGCCCGCCGGCCGCGGCGGCGGCTGGGGCGGCTGCGCCATGTACAAGCGATCTGTTTGGGGCTTGCCGGTCGTCGCGCCTGCGTGCGGGGCGATTGGGACGATGCGCCCTGACTGCACATCGGTGACCTCGACCGGCTGGCCACGGAAGGTCGTGCGCAGCGCCTGCATCAGCGCCGCCTCGCCCGCGACCTGCAGCTGCTGGTGCATTCCCCGGATCAGGTAGGGCCCGCGGGGCACTGGAGTTGGCGGCGGATTGGTCATGGATGGATCAGCACAAGGTACCCTCCGATCGCTGCGACCGCAAACGGCGCCAAGCGTTTGGCAGCACCGGTGAACAGCTATCAACATGATGCTATTCCCCAATTTAGACGATTTTTCGAGGTCGGGTTCTCGAGCAGGCCACGACGCTGGGGCGGAAGGTCCGCGCCCGCGACCCGGAATTCCTTCCCCGGTCCCGCCGCGCGGCGCCTTGCGCAGGCTGCGCCTTGTCCCGTGCCGCGGTCGCCGTACGTCAACCCACACCACCCCCGAAAGCCCCCATGCGCCACTGGCTGATGAAGACCGAACCCGACGCCTTCGGCATCGACGACCTCAAGGCGAAGGGCACCGCGCCCTGGGATGGCGTGCGGAACTACCAGGCGCGGAACCACATGCGCGACATGGCGGTGGGTGACCGCATCCTGTTCTACCACTCGAGCGCCAACCCCAGCGGCGTCGCCGGCCTGGCCAAGGTCGCGCGCCTCGCCTATCCCGATCCGTCGAGCTGGGACCCGCAGTCCCACTACTTCGATCCCGCCGCCAGCCCCGAGAACCCGCGCTGGTCGATGGTCGACGTCACCTACGTGCGCACGCTGAAGAACTTCCTGGCGCTCGAACGGTTGAAGGCCATCCCCGAGCTCGGCGGCATGATCCTGCTCCAGCGCTCACGGCTGTCCGTGCAGCCGGTGGAGAAGGAGCATTACGACCTGATCGCGAAGCTGGGCGGGTGAGCGGGTACTGAGCGCGCCCTGCCATTGGCATCAGGACCTGGACCCAGGCCGAAGCCCCTCCCCTTTCCCCCTTCCCCTCCCCCGCACGCTGCCGATGATGACCCTCGTTGACAATCAGCGATGTGGGGGCGAACAGGTTTCGACGGGCTTGCACCGGCGATTGTTGCGTGCCGTGGTGCGGGTGGCCACGTTAAAACCCGCAAAAAAATAAGTGCCGACGATCACGTCGAGTACGCTCTCGCTGCTTAATTAAAAACTAAGTAACGAGACGAGATCATCCCATTGCCGATGCTGGCGATGATCTCCCTAATACTCATCGGCTGGCTGCGGGAGCTGTCTGACTACCCGCGGCGAGAGACATCAGGCTGGTCCCTAGCTCGGGTTGGCAGCTGCCTTGGCCAGGGATGAGAACAAAATTACTGCCTACGCATGTAGACGCGTCGTACGAACTGGTCCGGACCCGGGTTCGATTCCCGGCGCCTCCACCAAAACGGGTTTACAACCCACAGCCGACCCGCGGACATGCTCCGCGGGTCGCGTTGTTTCTGCGTGGATTTCGCCGTTATTTTCATTCGAGGCGCAATCCACTTCGGACCTGAGACTCGCTCAATGCCCTCATTTTGTCTCTGAATGGGCCAGAAGTCTCGCATATATTCGGACTACATCGATTTTAGTCCGAATTTATAACTGCCGCGCTGATAGAGCGTTGGGAAACAGTTTGGTGAGTTCATATAGACTACGGTCCGCATAGCCCCTATAAACCGGAGACTAGAGACTGGGGCACTCACGATTCAAAACGCGCCAATAACTGTCCGGCTCTGACTACGCGGCCTGAATCCCCGTCTGCCGCAGCGTGACCTGCGACCTCCTCTGTCGCGGCCCGTCGCCTCCTGTTGCCCCAGTCAGCCTGGGTCCTTCCCTGTCACCAATCGGGCCTACTCTCCTCCGCACACCTCAGCTGCGGGGAGCTATGTCGAAGGTTGTACCGGAGCCCTTGATTTTCATCGCCGCGGTCGCCCAACACCTTGGCGTTCATGAGGAGAGCGTACTGCGCTGGGTTAAGGGTCGCGCCATGCCAGCGATCAAGATCAGCAAGGTCTGGCGCTTCAAGATCAGTGAGGTCGATCGCTAGGTACGAAACGGCAGCGGGGCAGGCAGCCTGCTTAAAGTCAGATCCCAAATGAATCACTTCGACACTGCTCCCAGCGGCAATACCTTCAAACTAGCTCCTCAGGAACATCCGCATGCACTTTCCCGAGCTTCGACCTGAGTTCCGCGGCACCCAGCTACCCGAGACGGTGGTACACCTGACGGGGCCGCGCAGCGCGATTGCCAGGCCGGTGCGCGAGTTCCTCGAACTGACTTACCCGACAGCCGACGTGGTCGATTGCCTTCGGGCCGTCGCCCAGGGTTGTCCCGCCAGACCCCTGGTGCTCAAAGGGGATCGCGGCCGCGGCAAGTCACACCTGATGGCCGTCATCCACCATGCCATCGAGCATCCCGCCGAGGTCGAGGCTTGGGCAGAGAGCTGGGCCAGAAACGCCAATATCCAAGGTCTGGCAGGCCTCAAGCTCACGACCGGCTTCAAGGCCATCACCAGGGCCATCAACGACAACGACGATGGCATGTTTTTGTGGGAGGTGCTGTTCAACCACCACAAGTACGGTGCTTTCGCCAAGGTCCAGTACGAGGGCAAGAAACAGGATGCCCCGCAGCCATCGCAACGGATCTACGAGGAGATGTTCACGGCCGGTCCCACGTGCCTGATCCTCGACGAGTTCCAGACCTGGTATGAAGGCCTGCCCGAGCGCCACGGCGAGCGGCTACCAAAGAACTGGGCGTTCAACGCTATCCAACTCCTGTCGCAGATCGCCGAGCAGCATCCCGAGAAGCTGATGCTGGTCGTGTCGGTGCGGACGAACAACAGCGAAGCCTTCGCCCAGCTGCAGCGAGTGAACCCGCAACTCGTCGATTTCGGCGGCCCATCTTCACTGGAAGACCGCCGCCGGTTGCTCTTGCACCGCCTCTTCACAAACCGCGGCGTGTTCACGCCTTCACAGATCGCCGATCAGGTGCGCGCTTATGCCGACGAGCGCATCCGGCTGGGGTTCGGACAACTGTCCGGTCCTGACGAGCAATCCAAGCGTGATGAAGTGGTCGCGTGCTGGCCGTTCTCGCCTGAACTGATCGACCTCCTGGAGAAGCAGATCCTCCTGAGTCAGAACGCGCAGGAGACCCGCGAGGCGATCAAGATCCTTGCTGCACTGTGCCGAGTCCGTCAGGACGGGAACCCGCTTCTCACACCAGCGGATTTCCATGTCGACGGCGACAACGACTCGGCCCGTTCTCTCCTGACATCAATTGCGCAGGGTGAACAGGAAAAGCTCGGTGAGATCGCCGCCGCCAACCTTCGTAAGGTGATCGAGTCCGGGGAATCGGTTCCGAATGCCCGCGCCATCATCAGTAGCATCTGGGTCCGGTCGCTCGGATCGACCAACCAGATCGGCGGCACCCGCCGGCAACTTCAGCTCGACACCACCAAGATCGCGGCCATCGACGACAACGCGTTCCGCGCCGAGATGGGCCGGCTGGTCGACCACAGCGTGAACATCCACGCTGATGATAAGGCCGAGGAACAACGACGGCTCCGCATCGGCGCAGACGAGAACCCACAGACGAAGGTCAAAGCGTGGGCACGAAACGACCGTGAATGGACCTCAGGCGGGCACTATCCGAGTCTCGACGTTGAGCACCTGCGGCTGACCATCAGTCATCTACTCCAGCCGGAATCCCGTGAGTTGAACGCGCAGGTGATCGTCCTGGGACCTCAATGGCGCACTAACCCATGGCTCGACGTACCCGATACGCGGCAGCACCCGTCCAACTGGGATCGGCCGGCAGTCATTGTGTTGCCCGACCCGCCGGAAATCCACGGCGCATCCACCGATGCCGTCCTCGGCGTCTGGCTCAAGGAGCACGTTCCCAAGCATCGGAACTGGGTGCGCTTCCTGCTTCCGCCGCCTTCGATCCAACCCGCGGCAGGTCTGTTCGCTGATGTCGAACTACGCCAAATCGCCCGCTGTTCGTACCTGACGTCGAAGCGCTGCTGGGGCATCACCGAGCCAGCATTCTTTGATCAGCACGCCGGATTCGACAAAACGCTGCGCGACCGTCTCCGCCTGCGCTTCGCCCGCGTTTCGTGTCTCCACCGATGGAGCTTCGACCGTCCCGAGACCTGCGGTTTCGTGAGCGATCTCATCGCCGGCGAGGCCGTCCGGACGCACGGCGATGTCATCAGCGCGGCCGAGGCCATCGCCACCGAAAACGGGTTCGACACCCTGGTGTTCCAGCAGGTGGCGACGACCATGGCTGGACAGTCTAAGACGGTCGGCGACCTGCTACGCGACCTGGAGGATCCAGCCGTAACCGGCGACTGCCTTCCCTTCTTCGGCATCAAGCATGTACAAGAGCGGCTGATCGACCTCGTCGTCGCCAATGTCATCGCCATCCGAAGTGGCGGCACCTGGAACCGCGCTATCCCCGGCGAGGATGCTGGCGAGAGCAAACGGCGTCTGAGCCAAGCCCTCTACCGCACGGGGAGTGAGCAACGCTCGATGCAGCTCGGACTTCCGGGCAAGATTCCCACCGCCGGACCCATGCCGGAGCCGCAGCCAACCCCGGCTCCCGACATCATCAGCCTGCCGACTCCACCCATCGGTGGCCCTCAACCACCGGCGGTTCCGCCTGGCGGTCCGCAAACCCCGCCGTCACCCGTACCACCGCCGGGACAACCAGCTGGCCAGCGGACGGAATCCCGCAGGTCGCCACCGGCGTCCAAGACCAACTTGCTCAGCTGGATCGAACAGCAGCGCGACATTCCCGCCGGCGCGCCGCTAGAAGCATCACTGCGGCTGACGGGAGTGTCGGTGATTGAACTCCGGAAGCTGCTCCAGTCACTGCCAGTGTCGGTGCAGCCATCTGTTGAAGTCCAATGGACCGCTGATGGCCAGGGAGGCCGGGCATGACGTCGCCGTCGACTGCCTGGCGCGAACGGATCTTCGGGGCTGGGACGCCATCTGCGATCTGGTCAGCTATCTTCGGTGATGTCCTTGCCTGCGCCAAGCTCGGCGACGGCCAACGACTGGAGACGCACTGTCTGGATGGCGACCAGCTTCTGGCCGATGCCGGCTGGGATCTTTGGCGGTCGTATGCAGACGACGCCGACTGCCGGCGGCTCCGCACCTCTGACCGTTTGATAGCTTGGTGGAACGAGCCCGGGCCACCGCCGGCAGTGTTGGTCATTGATGCGCTGAGCATGCGTGAGCTGCCCCTGTTGCTCCAGGCCGGCGCACGTCGCGGCGTAGTGCCCCACACGGTCGACGCGGCCGGAGCCGAAGTCCCGACTGACACTAATGCGTTTGCCAAAGCCCTGGGGTTGTCCCAGCGCGCAGCGATCAAGAATAACCACGCTCCGGCTGCATTCCGCCTCCAAGCCGCGTTCACTGAGTTGTTCGAGCGAATCCCTTTTGACGACTGCATCGGAGCCATCCAGCACGATCCAAAGATCTTCGTGTGGCACGACCTCATTGACGCGCATCTCAGCGACATCCGATCGCAGGCTCAGCTGGACGACCTCCTCAGGCCGACGCTCGACGGCGACGGCTTCTGGCGCTTCGTCGACCATCTGCGCCATGGCCGACGTCTCGTCATCACCGGTGACCACGGGTATGCGACCAAGCACCACGCCCGGCCGATCGACGGAAACCTTGGGGCACAGGTGCGCGACATCTTTGGTGGACAGCGCCTGGAGTCGGCGGCGAAGGCCTTGCCGAATGGCATCCCTCCGTGGGTAGTCATGACCACTGGCTCGCACCATGTCATCGTCGGCAATCGGCACTGGCGTGTGCCAGGATCACCCAAGGAAGCCTATCACGGCGGCCTGAGTCTGCTCGAAACCATCGTGCCGTGGATCGCATTCCCCGCTAAGGGATGACCATGTTCGACATCTTCATCACGCACCGCATTGGATTACCATGACACGCCCGCATTCGACCTCGACGGCGGGACCCGCCAATCCGCAACCGCCCGGTCAGGAAACCATCTTTGCTAACTTGGGCGTCAAAGGGCTTGTCGAGCCAGGTTTGGACGTCGCAGGCGTGTCGGCAGCTGCTGTCCGAACCGCCCAAGGCGCGCCGGGCGGGGAATGGGAACCGACGAATCTCGGCAAGGCGCTGGCGTTGCAGACAGTAGATTTTTCAGATCCGAATCGGCCTAAGACCTGCCTCGAGGTCGATTTCCCGATTTTGCCCATCAACCAGCTCGCCCAGGTCGAGGGCAACGCCGGCAAGCCGATCTACCAGATGTCGAAGTGGTTCGCCCGGCGACGGAGTTCAGTGTTCCGCGCCCTGATGATCGCCGCGGCCACCAAAGCCCCCGATGAAGCGGTGCAGGCGAGCAAGCTGGTGTGGGACGCCTACTACGCCAACCACCAAAAGGCCGGCACCTTTCGGAACTTCAAGGTACTCGAACCGTTCATGGGTGGCGGCACGACCCTGGTCGAAGGCAACCGCCTGGGATTCCACGTGAGCGGATGCGACCTGAGCCCGATCGCTTGGTTCGTGTGCAAGAACGAACTCAGCGCCGCAGATCCCACGGCAGTGAAACGCTTGTTCGATCACATCGAGGCCACCGTCAAACCGCAGATCCAGCCGTTCTATGCCACGACCTGCCCCCGGGGCCACCGCGGTCGTTGGCTCGACGCGTCGACCGGAGCGGAAGCGGCCGGCGTCGATCCCATTGCGTTGCCCCCCGAGCAGCGGGCGCGGTACCGGTGGGCAGGCCCGGAGATCATCTACACGTTCTGGGCCAAACACGGGCATTGCCGCAAGACGGATTGCGGCCATCGGACGCCGATCATGGCCGACCCGATCGTTGCTGTTAAGGAACTATCGGCGCAGACCATCCCGACAACCTGCCCACACTGCCGTCATACGTTCCGGGTTTTTCTCGGCGAGACCCGCATGGCTCCCGGATGCCAGCGGGTCGATGCACCGAACGAGCGCAACAATGCCGGCGTGCCGCTGTACACCGAGACCACCAAGCGCTTCGCCGATCTTGTCTACGCATACGGCAAGGACGGGATGGAGGAGACCGTGGCTACTGCCGAGGCCCTTGTCCATGCGATCGCTGACGAGCGCGGGTTCGCTTGCCCAGCGTGCCATTGCCAGGCCGGTGCGGCCTTCAAAGCCATCGTCGAGGACCATCTTCAACCACGGCCGACCAAGTCGGGCAAGAGTCGGCAGGTCAAGAGCGCGTTCGATCGTCGCAAGCTCGGCTTGGTCAAACAAACCGTCGCGATGACACTCTGTGTTGATCCGCGATGGATGAAGGGGTCTCCGGGGCGCGTCGACGGAGCATTGGCCGGGGGAACCGTGACCAGCACGGATGTCGAGAACGCCGCATGGTATCGAACGCGACAGCAAGGCCTGCGTCTCATCGAGGTGCGCGGTGCGGTCACGGCAGAAACCGTCGTTACCATGGCTGATGGCACAACCCTCGCGGTCGGCAAGGGCAATGTTCCGGGTCAAGCCGAGTTCACCTGTGGGCATTGCGGTGCACAGCAGGGCACACTGGAGTCGCTCCAGGAGACTGGACGGTCTCCTGCCATCGTGGCTTATGCCCTGCAATGCCATTGCCCGGAATGCGACTCTAGCGGCCAAGTTTATGGCGGCCGATACTTCAAGGCCCCGGATTTCGCCGATGTCGGCCGGCTCATCTCTGCGGAGCACGAATGGAGTCTTCGGTCGACGTTGGACCTAACCGATTACTGGCCGAAGTCAGAGATCGTGCGGGCCTATATGACGCATGTTCGACAGCCGCTGCCTCAGCACGGATACACGCATTGGTGGACGATGTTTAACCCGCGACAGCGATTAGGGCATGCCGCGTTGCTGCGCGCCATCACGGAGGCACCGCCAACAGAGTTCCCGTTGGCGGTGCGGGAACAGGCCCTGGGGGCGTTCCAACAGTACCTGCGGAATCAGAACATGTTTTCGTTCTGGAACCCGCAACGAGACAGTCTGGAACCGATGTTCTCAAATCCCAACTATCACCCCAAGGGCTCCGTCATCGAGAATGCATTCTTCCATAAGCTAGGCAGGGGTAACTGGACAGCCTGCCTGGAAGGCGTCATCGAAGGCGTTGAGTGGTTGCGAACAACTTGGGAGGCGGCGGTCGATCCCGATGGCGAACGTCATCGCGTTCCGACGGGCGATGTTGTCGATGCCGCTCGTTCGGCAATTATCAACGGCAGTTCAACCGACCTGTCAGGGCTGGGCTCCGACCAATACGACTTGGTCATCACTGATCCGCCTTTCGGCAAGAACGTGTTTTATGCCGATCTCGCTGACTTCTTTTTCGTCTGGCTGCAGATTCCTCTGTCCCGATGGTATGTTGGGACACCGCAGGCTCTTCCATGGGTTGCCGATCGGACACCTCATGCCGCGGAGGCGGTCCCAAACCCGATTGAGACGCCAGACGATCGAGAGGAATGGCAGAGCAAGCCGACCATTCCCAAACGCCTCTTAGGTAAGATCAGAACCGAGTCCGGCCAAGACTTCCTCGAAGCCGGGATGACCAACCCCTGCCTTGTCGAGGAGCCCTGCGAACGCCGATACCGCGAGATGCTGGCCGAAGTGTGGACAGAATGCGGTCGACGCCTCAAGCCAGGCGGGCTGATGGCGTTCACGTTCCACCACAGCGAAGACGAACCTTGGGTTGACGTGCTCCAGGCATTGTTCGAGGCCGGTTTCGTCCTGATAGCGACTTACCCCGTGCGCAGTGACGAAACCAAAGGTGACAATGCCGCGTTCGGGGCAAAGAAGATCGAATACGACATTGTTCACGTCTGCCGTCGTCGGCTCGAAGAACCACAACCAGTGGCGTATCTCAAGATGCGCGCTTGGGTCAAAGAAGAGGCAGGTCGCCTCAAGGACCTACTCGGCGACAGCCATCGCGCCTATGCCGAAGACGGCCTGCCGGAAAGCGACCTGCGCATCATCCTCATCGGCAAGTCCCTGGAATTCTACAGCCGTCACTATGGACAGGTTCTGACTGGTTCCGGGCAGGTCCTTGGTGTCCGCGACGCGCTGCTGGGCGTCAACCAACTGATCGACGATATGTTGATGACCGAGACCGGCCGGATCGTGCCCAAGCCACCGGACGAGGCCGAGCCGGCCACTCGGCTGTTCCTCAAGATGTTCGGCCTGCACCAGGAGTCGGAGAAAAACGACGGCTTCAAGGTCATGCGCGGCACCGGCTACGACTTCAAGGAGTTCGAGGGCCTCGGGTGGGCCAAGATCGAGTCTGGCACCATCAAGCGCACCGAACTGCCGGCGATCTTCAACATCCTTAGAGCCCGCAACCGGAAGGTTCTGCGCCGTGATCTAGATCAGGCGCTGTTCTGCGCTGGATGCTGCCTGCCGGGATCGACCTATGACCTCACAGTCGAGCTGGATGCGACCAGGGCTGCCCGCCAATGGACGGTAAAACGCGCGGTGCTGCCGATCCTGCGTTGGATGGCGACTCACGACCCGGTCACCATCACCAAGGAGGCGGCTCGAACCGCAGCCACCCTGGTCGAGGCGTGGTGGTCGAGGCCGGTGCTTCGTGATCGCGACCACCAGCTGTCCATCTTCGAGTTGCTCGACAGCGAAGCCGCTGGAGGCGCATCATGAAACGCATCGGTGGTACCTCGTGGATGCGGCAGGGATCTACCGTCATTACCCATCTGGAGACAGCGTCGATGCTGTTGGCGCAGGCCGGCCAGAGCGCTGACGGCGTCCGGCTGGAACCATTGCGGACGGCCCTGCGGTGGGCTGCCGAGGGCTGGCCGGCGGAGCTGGCCAACGTCAGCACCCTCGTCGTCAACGGCTTGTCGGCCGTGTTGGACCGCTGCACGCCGGAGGACTCCGCCGAGTTCCTGCGCACGAAAGCAAAGCTCATCATCCGCCGCAGCCAAGAGCAGTGGACCCGGACCGGTATCCTGTTCCTGTTCCCGACGCACCCGAGCACCCTGAGCGTCGATCTCGACGACCGGGTCATCTATCGCCTGCCTGGCGGTGGATCGGTGGCCTTGTCGCACGAGCTGTGGAACGGCGCCGCCAAGGATCTGCGCGAGATCCATGCGGATGTCGACACCATCATCGGCTACCATGTCCTCCGACTCTCCTGACCGCCAACGCCGTACCGGCACGGTGCACGGGAACCCGTCCGCTCCTGGGCGCATGGTCGCCCATCCCGAACTGGGTGAGGGCGTTGTCGTTGGCGTGGGCCAGCCTGGTTTCCTTCGGGTGTTCTTCCGAAGCGTGGGCGAACGCCAGGTGGCGATCGACCGACTGGGAACCTCCGAGTCCTGGTCCGACCGGGTTCTCCATTCCATCATGCCGGTCAACGCCGACCGCATCGCACGCCTGCGTCTAGCCATCGACGCCGTCCGTCTGCCGCTTCAGGGTAACCAGACTCGGCTGACGGCTGCCAAGGTCGACTTGCTGCCCCATCAGGTGGTCTTGGTCCATCGGGTAGCGTTAGCCCACCCCCGCCGCTTTCTGATCGCCGACGAGGTCGGCCTGGGCAAAACCGTCGAGACGGCCCTTATTCTGCGTGAACTGGCCAGTCGCGGCGAACTGGAACGAGCTTTGATGGTGGTTCCGGCTGGTCTGGTCGAGAACTGGCGGCGGGAGTTGAATGACGTCTTCAACCTGGACTTCGAGGTCTTCGGCAGCGAGGGCGATGTCACCGACCGCAAGAGCAATGCCTTCGCCCGGCACCCGCGGCTGATTGCCTCGATCGACACCCTCAAGCGACCCGCACGCATCAAGCGCCTACTTGATGCACCAGCATGGGATCTGGTGGTGTTCGACGAAGCGCAACACCTGTCGGCCTTCAAGAGCGGCAAGAAGGTTCGCCGGACCGAGAACTATAAGCTCGGCGAGGCGCTTCGTGGCCATTGCCGGGACCTGCTCCTGCTGTCGGCCACACCTCACCAAGGTGACCACTTCCGCTTCTGGCAACTCATCCGTCTGCTCGAACCGACACTGTTCCAGGACGAGCAGGACCTGGTCGCCAACCGGCACAGGCTGAACGCGGTCGTCGTTCGGCGCAGCAAGGCCGACGCCTGTGACGCCGATGGAGGAACGCTGTTCGTGCGTCGGATGGTGACGACCACGGTCTTCCGACTCTCGCCGAACGAGCGGTCATTCTATGACCGTCTGACGGCGTACATGCAGGACGGCTACAACCTCGCCAAGCAGCTTGGCGGCAGCGGAACCGGTCTTGGCCTCGTCATGACGATCTTCCAGAAGATCGCGTCGTCGAGCTTCGCCGCGGTCCGAGCGACCCTGCGCCGTCGACTGCTCATGCTGACCGTTGCAGAGGCGATCCATTGCGAGGAGCGCCTGGAGGTCGAGGGGCGTGATCGGGCGTTGGGTGAAGCCCGGGCTATGCTTCGGGATTTGCACGGGCTGGGTGATGGCACCATGGCTCGTGCCGCAGTCGACCGGCTGCTGGCCGAGGCCAAGCTCAAGATTCTCAAGAAGCGATCTGAGGAGGACCTCTACTTTGACGGCGGGGATGTCATCGACAGCTCGACCGGCGAGGAGACCGCAGCCACTCTCGTCGAGAACGCTTTGCCGGAGGAACGTCAACGCATTCGCGCCTTGCTGGATAGCTTCCCGTCTGGCGACGAGACCAAAGGCCGGACCCTGGTGGAGGCGCTCGGTTCCCTGCTGGCTCAGAATCCCCAGGAAAAGGCGGTGGTGTTCACCACCTACTTGGGTTCGGTCGATGCCCTGCGGGAGCAGATCACCCGGACGTTGCCGCAAGTCCAGATCGAGGTGCTTAAGGGCGGCGACCATGCCGCCAAGACCGGCGCGCAGAACCGGTTCAAGGCTGCGCTAGGGCCGGCGGTGCTCATCTGCACAGCGGCCGGTCGCGAGGGCATCAACCTCCAGTTCTGCCGAGTCCTGTTCAACCACGACCTGCCGTGGAATCCGATGGATGTTGAGCAACGAATCGGCCGCATTCACCGTTACGGCCAGAAGTCCACGGCGCAAGTCTTCAACCTGGTGGCCGGCGACACGATCGAAGGGCAGGTCTACCAGCTGCTCGAAGAGAAGCTGGACAACATTGCCAGCGCCCTTGGCAAGGTCGACGAGCGGGGGCATGTCGCTGAGGACTTCCGGGCGCAGATCCTCGGTCAGCTGGCCGAACAAGTGAACATCATAGATCTGTACCGACGCAGCCTTGCCGACCCAAAGCTCGTCCGCACGAAGGAGGAACTCGCCGTCGCCCTGGAGAACGCGACCAAGTCGCGGCAGGTCGTCAGCGAACTGTTCCAAGACCTCGAACGATTCAACTTGGATGACTACCGCAGTCTTGATGACCAAGGTCAGTCAATGATGGCCCTGCTGGACTTCGCCCGCCGAGCCGCCGTGGCCGAAGGTGGGCGGTTCGACTCGGCCGCTGACGGCACCCACGATTTCACGCCGGTCGGCCAGCCGCCGTTGCGGTTCTCAACCGATCGAGCAGTGGCATTGGCCAATGGCGGCATCCAACTGCTCGGCATCGACCACCCAGAGGTCCAGAAGTGGCTGGAAAAATTTGCCTCTCTACCCCCCGAAGAGCGTGGCATCGTCGGGTCAGTCGACGGACTGCCTGCCGGCGTTATGACCGTCTGGTGCGTGACGATCCAGTCGGCCAAGCAGAACAGGACGGTCGTTTCGACCATCGGCCTCACCCCCGACGGTCGCCGACAGATCGCTCTTGAGGCGAGCGAGCGGATTCTGGGCTCGATTCAGCCGCCAAGGACCAGCGGCATGGAAGCCGCGACACGCGCCAAGCTTTTGAGCCCGGCTGCAGGCGAGGTTCTTCACCGTGACTTGGACCATGCCGGCATGCTTGGTAGTGGGGCGCACTACATCGCAACGCTATTGGGCTGGGTGGAGACGACAGGCTGATTGGTCCAAGAAGGGATTCGCACCGAGTTCACGATTGACGCCCCGCGTGGGCGAAGGACGCCGATGATCATCCGCCACGTTAAGATCATCAACTTCCGCGGCATCCGCAGTTTGGACTGGCACATCCCCATCCGGTTCGTGGTGCTGGTCGGTCCGGGAGATTCCGGCAAGACTTCGGTTTTCGAAGCGATCGATGTGGCTCTAGGTCGGCAGTGGTACACCCCGACTGACGCCGACTTTCTCGATGGCAACCCAGCCAACCAGATTCTGATCGAGGTGACGGTCGGTGAACTGCCGGAGAAGTTCTTCCATTACCACGGCTACGGCACCTGCCTCAGGGGATGGGCTGCCGGAGTGCTACATGATGAACCACAGCATGGCGACGAAGAGGTCGTGACGGTACGCCTGCACATCGACGCCTCGCTCGATCCGACATGGACGCTGGTGAGCAACCGCGACCCCGAGGGGGTCCCCATCCGAGGTCGGGATCGGTCAAAGCTCGGGCTGCACCGGTTGGGTACCAATGTAGATCACCAACTCGGTTGGGGGCGTGGTTCGTTGCTCACCAGAAAGTCCGAGGCTGCCGACGACCTCCACAGCGTGTTCGCCGGGGTCGCTCGGAAGATACGGCAAGAGACCCACACTGAAGGCATTTCGGGCATCACGGATGTGATCGCCAACACCCAGCGGATCGCCGACGAGATCGGGGTAGATATCACCGGGTTGAAGGCCGCCATCAATGCGTCCGATCTCTCGCTTGGTAGCACGCTACTCGCCCTTCATCAGGCCGACGTTCCTGTCAAGCAGATGGGGTTGGGCTCACGGCGGTTGCTGGCCATCGGACTTGAGATGGACGCCGTTGCGCATGATGGGATCGCGCTGGTCGACGAGATCGAGCATGGGCTGGAACCCTACCGCATCCACACGCTGATGCAGCGCATGAGGCGATTGGCCGACGGGAGCCATGGCCAAGCCTTTCTGACAACCCATGCCGCCACGGTGATCTGCGACTGCACCGTCACAGACCTTCATATTGTCAGGAACCACCACGGTGCGATGACCATCACGCAGGTTCCTGACACGAACGATATGCGGATGTTGGTCCGCACGGCGCCCGAGGCGCTTTTGTCTAGACGGGTCATTACATGTGAGGGCAGGACGGAATACGGCATGTGCCGAGGGCTCGATGCCGCATGGACAGCAACGGGCAAGAAGTCTCTGGCAGCCAAATGCTGCGTTCCAGTCGAGGCCAAGGGCAATTGCGCGGGGTCGGGCATGTCGCGAGATCTGCATTCGCTCGGTTATCAGGTGTGCTTTTTCGGCGACAGCGACGTGGATGTGAATCCGACCTGGACTGAACTGGCGCAGATCGGGATCACGGTGATCCGCTGGCGTGAACCAAACGCCAGCGAACATGCTGTCTTCACATCGCTGGCATGGTCAGACCTCATGGCCCTCCTAGCCGAAGTACCCCAAGCCGATGAGCCGTCCTACTTCGGCACTATCGCGGCCAACGCCCACGTCACAGGAGCGAATAACTGGACCGCACCCTTGGTCACATGGCAGGATTCTCTGGCGCTCAGATCTGCATTAGCCGCGATGGCTAAGAGGGCAGCATGGATCAAGAATATCGATATGGGTGATCGGATCGGCAGGATGGCTGTCGTTGGTATGCCTGCAACGTCGCTAGCCGATGACTTCCGGACCACTCTGGAGCGCCTGCGGACTTGGATCGACGCCGCATGAAGGTAGCGGATGGTAGGCCAGAATCCAAAAGCCTGATAGCAGCCGCAGGGTGCGGCAAGACGCAACTCATCGTCGACAGTGTCGCGGGTCGAACTGGTTCGTGTTCCTTGGTGCTGACCCACACCAACGCTGGCGTAGGTGTCCTGGTCGAACGCATGCGCGCAAAGCCGGTCCCATCTAGCCAATATGTCGTCGAGACCATAGATGGGTGGTGTCTACGAGCAGTTCGGTCCTATCCAGCCACAGCTGGGCTGCGCATTGATGACGCCGCCGATGGGCTGCCACCATGGTCGCTAGTTCATGCTGCCGCTGCCAGGGTCATTGAGCGGACATTCTTCCAGAAGGTAGTCCGGACCACCTACCACCTCGTCTATGTTGATGAATACCAGGACTGCTCGTTGGACTGTCTAGCGACAATTAGGATGGCCGGTCTCCGACAATTAGATTGGCCGGTTTCTCGGGCAGTGGGAAAGTCATAAAAAGGCTCCTGCCGGTGACTTTTTCCGTCTGGAAAACGTCACCGGCAGGAGC